>JALQVQ010000117.1 GCA_023260315.1 Burkholderiaceae bacterium | reverse complement strand
GTCGGGCTCTGGCCCCAGTACCCCACCGGTGCCCGCCGTAAAGCCAGGGTAAAAAAACCACTTGATACGGCCTGCCGCTGGGCCGCTCATGACGGGGGAGGGTAGGCCATGAGCGGCTGTCGCGTAGGGCTCGGCAGTCAGGTACTCGAGGTTGATCCAGGTACCTTGCTTTGAAGCGGCGATCGCCGCCTCGGTGCTTGGCGGTAAACGGCAGCCGAACGCCTCGATGACGACGTCGCTGCAGGTTTGCGGATCCCGCTCAGCGCCACGGAGATCCGAGGGCCACGCGAGGGGTGTGCTGTGCGCGCGCTCGGCTGCCGACGACATCCATGGCAGGGCGGTTGCGTCATCGATAAAGAGGCGAACCGTTTGGTTGGCTGCTGCTAAGTGCCTTGCCAATCGCCAGCAAACGCCGACGTCACCGTAGTTGTCGATGACAGCGCAATAGATATCCCAAGTTCGTTGTCCCACGATCGGCGTGTCTGAGGTTTTGAGAGATTGGGACATGCGTTAATTTAAAGGATAAATTGCGGGAGAATGCAGGGATTGATCCCGCGACCGCGAGCGCCCATTGACCGAGAAACCCCAAACCCCAGATCAAGCCCCGTCTGAATCCTCAGCGCACAGCCCCGAGCTGTTGGCGCAGGTTGCGGCGTTGCCGGGCTTACCGGGGGTTTATCGCTATTTTGATGCACAGGATCAGCTGCTTTATGTGGGTAAGGCAAAGAATCTGAAAAAGCGGGTGAGCAACTACTTTCAGAAGCAGCACGGTGGGACGCGTATTGGTCACATGGTCAGCAAGATTGTTCGGCTGCAAACCACGGTCGTGCGCTCAGAGGCAGAGGCCTTGCTGCTCGAAAACAATCTCATCAAGACGCAGAACCCGCGCTACAACATTTTGTTTCGGGATGACAAAAGTTATCCTTATCTCAAGCTGAGCCGGCAGCCGTTTCCCCGGATGGCTTATTACAGGGGAGCCGTTGATCGTCGGCATGATTACTTTGGGCCCTACCCCAGTGCATGGGCCGTCAAGGAAACCATTCAGCTGATGCAAAAGGTATTTCGGCTGAGGACTTGCGAAGACTCCGTGTACAACAACCGGTCCCGGCCTTGCTTGCTGTATCAGATCAAACGCTGTACCGCGCCGTGTGTGGGGCACATCAGCAAAGACGCTTACCGTGCCGACGTCGAGAAAGCCCAGGCGTTTCTTCGGGGAGAGACCCAGCAACTCCTGAAAAGCATGGAGACGCAGATGCTGGCGCATGCGGAGGTCTTGGCTTTCGAAGAGGCGGCGCAAGTGCGTAACCAAATTTCGGCCCTTTCCAAAGTTTTGCACCAGCAGTCCGTGGAGTCTGTCGACGAGACGGACGTGGATGTCTTGGCCGTCAAGGTGCAGGGCGGACGCGCTTGTGTGAACTTGGCCATGGTGCGTGGTGGTCGTCATCTGGGTGACCGGGCCTACTTCCCATCACATGTCGACGATGCCATCAGTTGGGGAGAGGGCGATGAGGATGCCAATGCCGACGCCGATGCTGATCAAGTGCCCGTCGAGGCGCGGGTGTTGGCCGCCTTCGTTGCGCAGCATTACATCGAAGCGCCGGCGCCCCGGGTTATCGTGAGCGGTTATCCAATTGCAAAAACGCTCACAGACGCGATCGCCGAGCATGTGGGCTTCAAACTCCATTGGGTTCATCAACCAAAATCACAGCGAAAGATTTGGCTTGAGATGGCTCAACAAAATGCCGATATCGCGTTGGCGCGGCTCTTGGCTGAGGAGGGCTCCCAGCAGGCGCGCACGCGCGCTTTGGTTGATGCACTCGACTTAGCGCCCGATGACTTGGCGACTTTTCGAATCGAGTGTTTCGATATCTCGCACACGGCGGGTGAAGCGACACAGGCATCCTGTGTGGTCTTCCATCACCACAAAATGCAGTCTGGTGAGTATCGCCGCTACAACATTGAAGGCATTGTGGGCGGGGATGACTATGCGGCGATGCGACAGGTGTTGACGCGGCGGTATGAGAAGATCCAAGCATCGGAGGGGGACGGCAAAGCGCGCATGCCCGATATTGTGCTGATTGACGGCGGAAAAGGGCAAATCAGCACCGCGAAAGCTGTGTTCGAAGCGTTGGATCTGGACGTTTCTCGCCTTGTCGGCGTCGAGAAAGGCGAGGGACGTAAAGTCGGACTAGAAGAGTTGGTGTTTGCCGACGGGCGCCCAAAGGCCTATCTTGGACATGACTCGGCAGCGCTGATGTTGGTGGCGCAAATTCGCGATGAGGCACACCGCTTTGCCATCACAGGGATGCGGGCCGCCCGCGCGAAGGTGAGGACAGGCGGCAGCCAGCTCGAGCGTATCCCGGGTGTCGGACCCAAGCGTCGAGCCGCGTTGTTACAGCGGTTTGGTGGTGTTCGAGGGGTGGCATCCGCGAGTGTCGAAGATTTGGCAAGTGTTGATGGTGTTTCGACTGAGATGGCGACTACGATTTACAACGCGCTGCGATAGAAAAGATTATGTACACATCCATTCCAATGCTGATGACTTGGGCGCGCATTGTCGCGATACCCCTTTTGGTGGGCGTGTTCTTCATCCCGGGCCTATCTGAAAGCACGCAGAACATGACGGCGGCAATCATGTTTGTTGCCTTCGCACTCACCGATTGGGCAGATGGCTATCTGGCGCGTAAGCTCAACCAGACGTCTGCATTCGGCGCGTTTCTTGACCCCGTCGCAGACAAATTTTTGGTCTGCGCGAGTCTTCTCATCTTGGTCCATCTCGGTCGCGCCCACGTGGTGGTTGCGCTCATCATCATCGGTCGTGAAATTGCGATCTCGGCGTTGCGCGAATGGATGGCGATGATTGGCGCAAATAAAAATGTAGCGGTTCACATGTTGGGTAAATTAAAGACAACTGTCCAGATGGTGGCCATTCCTTTCCTTCTCTGGAACGCCCCCCTGTTTGGTGTCATCGACACCCGATTGGTGGGTGACATTCTGATTTGGATCGCTGCGCTGCTGACCGTATGGTCGATGGTCTATTACCTACAAAAAGCCCTGCCCGCTATCCGCGACGGCCTTGAGCGCTGATCGCGAAAATCGCCCTTCATGTCCAGCCAAAACCAACGCCTGATCGCGGCGATGCCCGTCGTTTTTGTGCTCATTTGGAGCACCGGCTTCATTGTGGCGCGATTGGCCATGCCGCATACAGGCCCCATGGCCTTTTTAACTTGGCGGTATTGCCTGTCCGTTACCTGCTTTTTGCTGTGGGTCAAGCTCGCTGGCGTTGCTTTTCCGAACACGCGCCGCGCCTGGTTGCATCTCGCAGTGACGGGTGTTTTTATGCACGCGGGTTACCTCGGTGGCGTGTGGGCTGCCGTCAAGTTCGGTATGGGGGCTGGCTTGTCGGCATTGATCGTCGGCCTACAGCCAGTGCTCACCGGAATTTGGTTGTCTTACAGCGGCAGCCGAGTGACCTCACGGCAATGGCTGGGTTTGATCTTGGGCCTGCTGGGTTTGTTTTTGGTGGTGTTTCATAAGCTGTCCCACGCGGGCGAGGTCACAGGTGTCACGCTGTTGTTGGCGTTCATGGCGTTGTTCAGCATCACGGCTGGGACGCTTTACCAAAAGCGGTACGTTCAGCCGTGCGATGTGCGTGCCGCCAGCGCGATACAAATGTCCGCAGCGCTTCTGGTGACCTTGCCTCTGGCGTGGATCGAGGGACAGCCGCTTCAGTGGCACCCTGATGTGGTGATTGCGATGGCCTGGTCTGTATTGGCGTTGAGCTTGGGCGCCAGTTCGCTGTTGTATCTGCTCATTCAACGCGGTGCCGCCGCATCGGTTAGCAGCTTGATGTACCTCGTACCACCGTGTACCGCTGTGATCGCTTGGTTCTTGTTCGACGAACAGCTCACGCCACTTACCCTGCTGGGGATGGCGGTGACTGTGATGGGTGTCGCCTTGGTTCGGCCCAAGTCATGAGCGTTCACGGTATAAAACGACTCTCTTTAAACGCACTCTGATTGACTTGAAATGAAACAACACACGATCGCAGTCATCGCCGGGGATGGTATCGGCACTGAAGTCATGCCTGAAGGCTTGCGGGTTTTGGATGCCGCTGCCAAACGCTTTGGCATTCAGCTGACTTACAAGCACTTTGATTGGGCGAGTTGGCCGTATTACCAGCGTCACGGAAAGATGCTGCCAGATGACTGGAAAGACCAATTGGCCGATGTTGAGGCTATTTTCTTTGGCGCCGTCGGTTGGCCAGATAAGATCCCCGATCACGTGTCCCTGTGGGGCTCCCTGTTGCAATTCCGGCGCGAATTTGACCAGTACATCAACCTTCGCCCCGCCAAGCTGTTACCCGGTGTCACGGCGCCCGTTGTGCGCCCCGATGGCAGCGCTCGTGCCCCAGGTGAGATTGACATGTTGATCGTTCGAGAGAACACAGAGGGCGAGTACTCGTCCATCGGGGGGCGGATGTATGCCGGTACCCCGCGCGAGATCGTCATGCAAGAAACCGTGATGTCACGATTCGGTGTTGATCGTGTCCTGCGCTTCGCATTCGAGTTGGCCAAGACGCGTGGCGCCAAACACCTCACAAGCGCCACCAAATCGAACGGCATTGCCATCACCATGCCCTACTGGGATGAGCGCTTCGCAGAGATGGGGAAGAACTATCCCGATATCAAAACAGACCAATTCCACATCGATATTCTGTGCGCACACTTTGTCCAACGCCCCGACCGTTTTGACGTGGTGGTTGCCAGCAACCTGTTTGGCGATATCTTGAGTGATCTGGGGCCTGCTTGCACAGGGACAATTGGCTTGGCGCCAAGCGCGAACCTGAATCCAGAGCGAACGTTCCCGTCACTGTTCGAACCCGTGCATGGCTCGGCCCCCGACATCGCAGGGCAAAACATTGCCAATCCAATCGGTCAGATTTGGGCGGGTGCGATGATGCTTGACTTCCTCGGGTATCGCGACGCCCACGATGCGATTCTTGAAGCAGTTACCAGCTCGTTACAGCCGGCAGCGGGTGCACCAAGGACACGTGACCTGGGTGGAAATGCATCGACGCAGGCCGTTGGCGAAGCGATTGCTGCGTTGGTTCAGCGGTAACCAGTCGCCTGAAATCCCCTTCAAATAAGGGTTTTACCGATGTTCTTGCAGTTGACAGGCCCTGCATCACTTCGGTTTAATCAAGGCCGCGCTGGAATTTAAAAAAGTTTTCTTAACTTTCAGATGCGACAAATATCATGGATACAATCCTGCCTACCGTAGGTATTCTTAATCTAAGGAGTTAACGTGAACAAAACAGAATTGATTGAACATATCGCGAAAGCAACCGACTCGTCCAAAGCCTCTGCTGGCCGTTCGTTGGAAGCCATGATTGATGCGGTTCGTAAGACCCTCAAAAAGGGCGGTACCGTTTCTCTGGTCGGTTTCGGCACGTTTGCTGTTGGTAAGCGCGCTGCTCGCACTGGCCGCAACCCACGTACAGGCGATACAATCAAGATCAAGGCCGCGAAAGTGCCAAAGTTTCGTCCAGGTAAAGGCTTGAAAGACGCGATTAACGGTCGTTAATCTGCTGCTTGCAAGCGGTGGGGTGCTTAGCTCAGTTGGTAGAGCGGCGCCTTTACACGGCGTAGGTCGGCGGTTCGAGACCGTCAGCACCCACCACCCCCTTAAAAGGCGAACGATGTTCGCCTTTTTCATTGCGCGTTAATATTGTGTGTTTTTTGCCCCCGTATTGAGGAATCTCCAGCATGTTTGAAACAATCCGCCAAAGCAAAATTGTGATGGTATTTTTGCTAGGCCTGCTGGTCGTCGCATTCGTGTTTGTGGGCGTGAGCGGCTACAGTTCATTCAACGACAAGAGCCCAACGGTTGTGGAGTTGGATGGTGCAACCATCACGCAAGCGCAGTGGGATCAAGCGCATGAAGCAGAAATTCAAAAGCTTCGGGAGTCGATGCCGCAACTTGACGTCAAGCTCTTAGACACACCGGAGGCGCGCTACGCCACCCTCGAGCGGCTGTTACAAGACGAATTGGTGGCCGCTGCTGTCCGTAAGCAGCGCATCGTTGCAGGTGATTTGGCCGTGCAGCGTGCCCTTCGTGATGATCCTTGGTTAAATGCCCGCCGGGATGCAAGCGGCAACCTCGACGTGAAACAAGTGCGTGAAGAGCTTGCGATTCGCGGCATGTCTGATGAAACTTATGCCGCGCAGCTGGCTTATGCGCTGGCCCAAGCACAAGTTGCACAGGGTTTGCAAACCACCGGCTTGGCGACTCGCGCTGCGGCCAAGGCAACGCTCGACGCGTACTTCGAACGTCGGCAGGTACAGGTTGCTTTGTTTGATGCACGACAGTTCACGGGGGCTGTCACCGTGAGTGACGCAGACGTGCAAACCTTCTACGACGACAACAAGACCAACTTTAAAGCGCCTGAAACCGTTGACGTGGCTTATCTGGTTTTAGACCAGGCTGAGATTGCGAAGTCAATCGAAATTAACGAGGCCGACATCAAGGCTTATTACGAACAAAATAAGTCCCGCCTGTCAGGCCCTGAGGAGCGTCGAGCCAGTCACATTTTGTTAAATCTTGATAAGGGTGCGACGGGCGATGCGGCAAAAGCCATTGAAGAAAAAGCCAAAAACCTTTTGACCCAAGTTAAAGCTGATCCTGCTCGATTTGCGCAGCTGGCGAAAGAGAACTCCCAAGACCCAGGTTCGGCGCAAAACGGCGGTGATCTCGGCTTCTTCGGTCCAGGCGCAATGGTTCAAGCCTTTAATGATGCGGTTTTCGGAATGAAGAAGGGTGAAATTTCTGACATCATCCGAACAGATTTTGGTTTGCACATCATCCAGTTGACCGATGTCAAATCAGCCGCAATCAAGCCGTATGCCGAGATGCGTGACACCATTTTGGCCGACCTCCGATCCTCACAGGCCGCACGTGAATTTGCCGAAGTTGCTGAGTCGTTTTCAAACGTCGTTTATGAGCAAGCCGACAGTCTTGAGCCCGCCGCGAAACGTCTGGGTCTCACCATCATGAACGCGAAGGCGGTGACGCGGCAAGGACCATCGTCTGAAGCCGATGTGGCAATCTGGGGTAATCCCAAGTTGCTCGAAGCGGTATTTGCTGGCGATGCGATCAATAAAAAGCTCAACACGGCAGCCATCGACATTGGTGGCTCTCGGTTGGTCTCCGCGCGCGTAACCGCGCACCAGGCGGCCCGGACACGCGACTTAGCGGAGGTGAAGGACCGGGTGAAGGCCCTGCTGACGGCGCAAAAGGCAGCCGAGCGGGCGGCGGCCACCGGGAAAGAGGCGCTCGCAAAATGGCGAGATGGCGGCACTGACTCAGTGGCCAACGTGTCGCTCGGTAAGTCGGTGACCGTGTCCCGTGACCAAGCGGGCACCGTGCCGCCAAATTTGATCGCTGAAGCCATGCGGGTAAGCGCAAAGCAGTTGCCCGCGTGGACAACGGTTGACCAAGGCTTGCAGGGTTTTGCCGTTATAAAAATCACAGCGATTGAGAAGCGTCCAGAAACGGAAGCGTCACAGGCAGTGCGCGAGGTACAGCAGTTCACACAAGCGTGGACGGGTGCCGAGCTCAAAGCGTATCTCGAGAGTTTGAAGGCGCGATTCAACGCCAAAATTTTGGTGCCCAAACCGGCGACCGCTCCGGTCGCCGCGGGTTAACGACAAGGGCTTCAACACCTCATTTCTTTGCATCGACCGCATCAGAACGACGGCTTTGCAATGCTATAATTTTTGTCTACGGTGACTGTAGCTCAGTTGGTAGAGTCCCAGATTGTGATTCTGGTTGTCGCGGGTTCGAGTCCCGTCAGTCACCCCAAAATAAAAGCCCTTGACTCATCGCAGTCGAGGGCTTTTTCGTTTTATGGGTTGGTCAGTACGAGCTTTCCATTGATGGCGCGTTTTGCCATGACCTCAAACGCGGCAGGTAAATCTGTCATGGCAAATGTTTGTTGTACCGGCGGGTTGATTTTCCCCTCGGCAAACCAGTTCAGCAGCTCACCCAACATCGCGGCATTTGCTTTTGGCTCTCGCTTTGCGAAGTCGCCCCAGAAAACGCCGACGATGGCGGCACCCTTCAGCAGTGCCAAGTTAAACGGTACTCTGGGAATATCGCCGCTGGCAAAGCCAACCACAAGGTATCGACCACGCCACGCGATCGATCGAAAAGCGGGTTCTGCAAATGCACCGCCGACCGGGTCATAAATGACGTTGGGGCCTTGCGGGCCGCACGTGGCTTTGATGGCATCGCGCAGACCGCCGTCAGGGGTGTGTGTGCTGTAGTCGATCGTTTCATCCGCACCGAGCGCTTTGCAAAATGCACACTTCTCGGCGGACGATGCGGCGGCGACAACGCGCGCGCCCAATGCCTTTGCAATTTGGATTGCGGAACTGCCCACCCCACCCGCGGCTCCCAAAATCAGCACAGTCTCCCCGGGTTGAAGCTGTGCTCGGTCGATCAGCGCGTGGTGCGACGTGGCATATGCCATGATGAAGGCGGCAGCGGCGGGGAGTGGAAAATTGTCGGGGAGGGGGATGCACAAGCTGGCCTTGATGCAGGTGTGCGTTCCAAAGGCACCAACACTGGGCAATGCGGCAACGGCTTGGCCAACCGCCAGGTGCCTGACATCCGAGCCACAGGCGGATACGATGCCAGCGAACTCCGCCCCCGGAATAAACGGCGGCGTCGGCTTGAACTGGTATTTGTTTTGAACGATTAAAAGATCTGGGAAGTTTAGGCTGGCCGCCTTGATTTCGATGACGACCTCATCAGCCCCTGGGGTGGGTGTGGCTAACTCAGTCCATGTCAAGTTATCAACGCCGGTGGGGTCAGTGCATTGCCAAGCAAACATGTAAAGCTCCAGTTGGTGTGTGGTGTATCTCTGCATAATACGCACGCTTTACCTTGTTACCTGTCGCCGCGTGAGTTATGCCCATACAATTTCGCCATGAACATCCTACTCAGTAACGACGATGGCTATTTGGCGCCGGGTTTAAAGGCGCTCTACGACGCGATCACGCCACACGCAAACGTCATGGTGATTGCCCCCGAGCACAATAACAGCGCCAAATCAAACTCCTTGACACTCAACGCGCCGCTGTATGTGCACGAGGCAAGCAATGGTTTTCGTTACGTCAATGGCACGCCGGCGGATTGTGTTCACATCGCGCTTACCGGATACCTTGATTGGCGCCCCGATTTGGTTGTCTCTGGTATCAACAACGGTGCCAATATGGGCGATGACACGATTTATTCCGGCACTGTTGGTGCGGCAATGGAGGGTTACCTGTTTGGTATACCCGCCGTTGCGTTCTCTCAAGCTGAGAAGGGTTGGGCGCATCTGGACGCAGCGGCACAAACCGCTGGCAATTTGGTGGCCCAGCTGATTAGGGGCTTGCCGATTGCGGGGGCGGTAGCCTCGGAAGAGGCGTCGGCGTCGGAGTTTCCGTGGTTATTGAATGTGAATATCCCGAACCTGCCGTTTTCCGACATTGGACCGCACGAGGTCACGCGTTTGGGTCGACGGCACGCCGCTCAATCTGTCATCAAGCAACCCAGTCCGCGCGGTGAAACCATGTATTGGATCGGCCAAGCCGGTGAAGCGCGTGATGCGGCCCCGGGTACTGACTTTCATGCCACCAGCCAAGGTCGAGTGGCCATTACGCCGCTGCACGTTGACTTGACCCATTACAAAGACCTGGATGCTTGGCGCGCTCGCTTATCGCCAAAATCTGCCGGTTAACGACGGTTACCCAAGCCCACAGACACCATGGCTGAGCCACCCTCAAAACCGCCCGAAAAGAAATGGCTTGCCACCTCAGTGCGTTCAGCCGCCATCGGTACGCCGAGGGCGCCCGTTGTGCGCCCTCAGGCAAAACTGTATGCGCCAGGAGGGGCCGCCCCCACGGGCGCTGGGCTGGACTCCAGTCGTGTGCGTGCAAACATGGTTGCCCGGTTGATGACGCAGGGGCTTGACTCAGAGGCCGTCAGAGACGCGCTGCTAAAGGTGGAGCGACACCGGTTCGTCGATTCAGCCCTCATCAACCAAGCCTATGAGGATACAAGTCTTCCCATCGGGCTGGGGCAAACGATATCCAAGCCCAGCGTGGTGGCGAGAATGTTGGCGTTGCTGGTCGCCGGACAAACCGTCCCCATGGGGCGATTGCTCGAGATTGGGACGGGTTGTGGTTATCAAGCTGCCGTCATGGGGTATCTCTCGAAGGAGGTTTATTCCATTGAGCGGTTGAAGGGACTCCATGACCGTGCGCGGGCTAACCTACGCCCTTTTCAGCGGCCAAACATTCACCTCATAATGGGTGACGGCCATTTGGGATACCCAGCTGGCGCACCGTATGCCGGTATTGTTGCTGCGGCGGGCGGGGACGCCATTCCGCAGGCGTGGTTGGATCAGTTGGCCATTGGCGGTCGTCTGGTGGCGCCGTGTCAGATTGGCCCTGGGCAACAGCGCTTGATCGTTGTTGATCGCACCCCAGAGGGCTACGTCAAGCACGAGTTGGAAGCGGTTTTATTTGTGCCTTTAAAATCAGGCGTTGCTTAAATATTATTTACTTATAGGGGTGTTATGACAGATCAGTATCGGACGGCTTTTGGTGGTACCCAGCAGGCTTGGTTGCGCCGCAGTTTGTTATTGGTTGTGTCGGTTGTCCTTGTGGCGTGCGCCCAGGGCCGGGTCGGGCGAGCACCCGTTGAGACCCGCTCCCTGCCTCGCGCGAGTGCGGCACCATTGCCGGACGGCGAATACCGGGTACAGCCGGGCGATACATTGGTTCGCATTGCGGCCAATTTCAACCAAGATTGGCGTGATCTCGCCAACTGGAACCAGCTTTCGAATCCCAACAACCTAGAGGTGGGGCAGGTTCTGCGTGTTTCTCCACCGCGGTCAGGTCAGCCGGTTAAACCCTCAGCACCTACCCCTGCGCCAACATCTGCCGTCACGAAACCGTCTACTGCTAGCAGCGTCGAGCCATCGGGTGTCACGGTGCAGCCGGTCACGGGGGGAGACGCCAAGACGCAGCCTATCAAACCACTCGAAAAGCCAACGGCTTCGCAGCCGGCCCCGCAGGCAACCCCGTCGCCCGATGCAGAAACCGCTCAGTTGGCCGCGCAGCTCAATTTGCGGTGGCCAGCGGACGGTGACATCGTGGCGACGTTTGACGACAAGACGAACAAGGGCATTGGCATTGCGGGCAAGCTGGGCGATCCGGTGGTCGCTGCGGCCGACGGCCGAGTGGTCTATGCCGGGTCAGGTTTGCGCGGTTATGGCAACTTGGTCATCTTGAAGCATGACGACACGTTTTTGACTGCTTACGCACACAACCAGTCGTTGGCCGTGCGTGAGGACCAGGTCGTTAAGAAAGGTGACCGCATTGCCCAAATGGGTAGCTCGGATGCGGATCGTGTGAAGTTGCACTTCGAGGTGCGTCGCCTTGGCAAACCGGTCGATCCGCTCGCATTTTTACCGAAAAGGTAGCGTTGGGCGAATGGGGCGCCGAGTCCCTGCGACAATAGGGGAATGAGTTCAAACGCATCCCCCATTCAAGCTGGCGACCCCGAGTTAAAGGCGAGCGAGCAGCAGTCCGCATCAACCGCGAGCGCCCGTCCCGCCCAACCGCCGCGCGGCGACCGACCCGCGGATTGGCTATACGTTCATGCCATGGATCTGAATGCGCAAGGGGTTGGCCACCGTGACGACGGGAAAGTCGTTTTCGTCGATGGTGCCCTGCCGGGGGAGTGGGTCTCAGCGCAGGTGCACCGCAAAAAAAGCAATTGGGAAATGGCCTCACTCAAGGCCGTGCACGAGTCGTCATCACAAAGGGTGGCGCATCCCAAGTGTCCGCACTTTGGCCTTCATGCGGGCAGTTGCGGTGGTTGCAAGATGCAGCACCTCCAGCCGTCGACGCAGGTTGCCATCAAACAGCGTGTTCTCGAGGACAACTTGTGGCACTTGGGTAAAGTCAAACCGACCTTCATCTTGAGACCGATTGAAGGACCCACGTGGGGCTATCGCTTCCGCGCCAGATTATCCGTTCGTTATGTGCCCAAAAAAGGCACGGTCTTGGTCGGTTTTCACGAACGTAAAAGTCGGTACGTTGCAGACATGGGGAGTTGTGCGGTCTTACCCCAGTCTGTCAGCGACCTACTGCCGCATCTGCGAAACCTCTTTTTCGCGATGGATGGGCGAGCGACGTGTGCGCAACTCGAGGTGGCTTGCACAGCCACCCAAACCGGCTTGGTCTTGCGCCACCTCGAGCCGCTGACCGAGGCCGATAAGCGCCGTTTGCATACCTTTGCTGAAACGCACAGTGCCGGCGAGGGCGCGCCGCAAATCATCTGGTATTCGCAGGCCAAGGGGCCAGACACAATCACGCGCCTAGACGGCCAGTCCAGTGACTTGGTCTATGAGCTGCCCAGCTTTGGTGTCACCATGCCATTTAAGCCCGCCGACTTCACGCAGGTGAACCCGTACATCAATGATGTCCTGGTATCGCGAGCCCTGAGCCTGCTGAAGGTTCAGCCCGATGAGCGTGTGATTGATTGGTTCTGCGGGCTGGGTAATTTCACACTGCCGCTGGCGACCCTGGCGGCCGAGGTGCTCGGGATTGAGGGGAGCGATACGCTGGTGAAGCGGGCCACCGATAACTACGCGCAGTTCAAAGCGACACAGCCGACGGCGGCACCGACACAGTTCGTGGAACGTAATTTGTTTGAGATGACCGCGGATGTTTTGCGAGCCGATGGCGCAGCGGATAAATGGTTGGTGGATCCACCCCGCGAAGGGGCGATGGCCTTGGTGACCGCGCTGGTGGAGGCCGTGACCAGTATCACTGGCGACGGTGGGTGGCGGGCTCCCAAGCGGATCGTCTATGTCAGTTGCAATCCGGCCACCCTTGCACGTGATGCAGGGATATTGACCGCCGGTGGGCACTATCAGTTAACGTCAGCGGGTGTGGTCAATATGTTCCCACACACCGCTCACGTCGAGAGCATCGCCGTGTTTGAACGCGTCAGCGGTTGATCGCTGTCGCGCTGGAGGCGGCTCGCTGTTTTCAGTCGTCGCCGCCGAAGACGCCCAACAGAACCAGCAGGTTCTGGAAGATGTTGACGAGGTTGAGGTAGATCGCTAGCGTGGCGGTGATGTAGTTGGTCTCGCCGCCATCGATGATGCGCTTGATATCAACCAGCAAAAAAGCGCTGAAGATCGCAACGGCAAGCATTGACAGCACGACCATGCCTGTTGAGCTGGCGACAAACATGTTGATCACCATGCCGACCAGCAACAAAATCACACCGATGGTGAGCCACTGGTTGAGACCGCTCAGGTCACGTTTCACGACAGTGGCCAGGCTGGCCATCGCAAAAAACACAGCGGCTGTGCCGCCGAAAGCCATGATGACCAGGTCAGCGCCGTTGCTGAAGCCCAAGACCATGGCGATCAGGCGGGAGATCATCAAGCCCATGAAGAATGTGAAGCCCAGTAACACGGGCACCCCAGCTGACGAGTTCTTTGTTTTATTGATCGCGTAAATGAAGCCGAAAGCGCCGCCTAAAAAGACCACGAGTCCCATCATCCCGCTCAGCGCTGCCGTGATACCCGTTGCGACGCCTAACCAAGCACCCGCCACGGTTGGTAGCAGGCTGATCGCCAGTAACCAATAGGTGTTACGAAGCACCTTGTTGCGTTGGGCACTGGAGACGCTGGTTCCAAAAGTTCCGGCTGTGTTTAGGGGTTGGTTCATCTGGCAATACTCCTCATAGATGTTTGACGCAAGTGTTCACGTACTGCCTCAGTCTACCCAATATGCGTGAATTCAAGAAATGGACCCTATTGTTGCCACGATTCGTGGGGTTAATGTGACTGAAATGAAGCCAATCACCCCAAAATCACTCGGCAGCTTGGTTATCCTTACGGGGTTCAATTGATCACCAACAGAAGGACCCCAAATGAAGACGAAGTCATTTTTAGAAGCAGCCGACGTGAAAGCCATCTTGCAAGCCGCAGAGGCAGAGGCGGTTGCGAACAAGTGGGCGGTTGCGATTGCCGTTGTCGATGATGGCGGCCATCTGCTCGGATTTCAGCGTCTGGATGGCACACCTGCGGTTTCCGCTCACATCGCCCAGTCCAAAGCCAATACCTCGGCACTTGGGTGCCGCGAATCAAAGGTTTACGAAGATGTCATTAACCAGGGCCGCACCTCGTTCCTGAGCGCCCCTGCGATTTCCGGTCTCCTCGAAGGTGGTGTACCCATCATGAAGGATGGCATGTGTATCGGCGCTGTTGGCGTCAGTGGTGTGAAGTCGAACGAAGACGCACAAATCGCAAAAGCGGGCATCGCCGCTTTGAAGCTCAGCTGATTTGTTGGCGCCCATTAAAAAACCAGCGCAGTGATGGGCTGGTTTTTTTTCGTCTTTTGCCTTTTGGTGGCTGGGGCAGGCGCCGTTGACTAGGGTTTTCATTAATCAGGATAAACCCTAAGTTTTACGTCAATTGGGTCCTTTTATCAGTTAGCCGTAAGGGTCAGCGCTGACAGTGCGGTGTCGCTGGGAGTTTTGCGTGGTTTCACTGCGCGGGCATCCGGACAAAGTGCAGCGGATGTCCCGCTGCGGTTAGAAAACACATCTAAAGGAGATGGCCAACATGAATGACAGCAAAGGTTACTGGGCGGCAACGCTCAGCCTGCTGAGCAAGATCCTGGTTGTTTGGTTCTTGGCTTCGTATGGCGCCGGTATTTTGTTTGCACCTGCACTCAATACCATTCACCTCGGCGGTTACCCGCTGGGATTCTTTTTCGCTCAGCAGGGATCCATCTGGGTCTTCTTGGCATTGATTTGGTACTACACCAAAAAGATGGGCGAAATTGACCGCGCTTTCGGCGTGAGCGAAGATTAAGGAGTCCAATAATGGAATTACAAACAGTTACCTACTTGATTGTGGGTCTATCCTTTGCGCTTTACCTCGGTATCGCGTTCTGGGCTCGCGCGGGTAGCACCAGCGAGTTCTATGTTGCTGGCGGTGGTGTGAACCCTGTGATGAACGGTATGGCCACAGCGGCCGACTGGATGTCAGCAGCGTCGTTCATCTCTATGGCTGGTTTGATCTCCAACATGGGCTACGGCGGTGCCGTGTTCCTGATGGGCTGGACCGGTGGTTACGTGTTGTTGGCCATGTTGCTGGCGCCGTACCTGCGTAAGTTCGGTAAGTTCACTGTCCCTGAGTTCATCGGCGACCGGTTCTACAGCAAGGGTGCCCGCACCATTGCGGTGATCTGTTTGCTCGTGGCGTCTATCACATACATCATCGGTCAGATGACGGGTGTGGGTGTGGCGTTCTCACGCTTCTTGGGCGTGACGAAAGAAATGGGTATCTACATCGGTATGGCGATCGTGTTTGCCTACGCTGTGTTCGGTGGTATGAAGGGTATTACCTATACCCAGGTTGCCCAGTACATCGTGTTGATCCTGGCTTACACCGTGCCTGCCGTGTTCATTTCTTTGAACCTGACGGGTAACCCCTTCCCACAACTGGGTCTGGGTAGCGACTTTGCTGGCACTGACGGCGCTTTGTTGGCCAAGTTGGACCAAGTCGTGACGGAGTTGGGTTTCCCCCAGTACACCACCAGTAGCCGCGGCGACATGTTGAACATGTTCTCTTACACCGTGTCACTGATGATTGGTACGGCTGGTTTGCCCCACGTGATCGTTCGCTTCTTCACCGTTCCAAAGGTGTCTGACGCACGTGCCTCTGCGGGCTGGGCATTGGTCTTTATTGCGATTCTGTACACGACAGCGCCTGCTGTTGGTGCGATGGCCAAGCTGAACCTCCACGCCACGGTTAACACCGCAGTCAAGGGTGGCGGCGACTTGTTCGCTGCCGAGAACAGCATCAAGTACGACGAGCGCCCCGATTGGATGAAGCGTTGGGAAGTCACTGGCTTGCTGAAGTTTGAAGACAAGAACGGCGACGGTCGTATCCAGTACTACAACGATGCCACTAAGAACGAGGCTGTGAAAGCCAAATCTGACGCGGCTGGTTGGAAGGGTAACGAACTCAGCGTGAACGCCGACATCATCGTGTTGGCCAACCCTGAAATCGCTTTGTTACCCAACTGGGTGATTGCGTTGGTTGCTGCCGGTGGTTTGGCTGCTGCTTTGTCAACGGCCGCTGGTTTGTTGATGGCGATCTCATCGGCTGTTTCGCATGACTTGATCAAGGGTGTTTTCAACCCAGAAATCAGCGAGAAGAGCGAATTGTTCGCGGGTAAGGTCTCAATGGGTGTCGCGGTTTTCGTGGCAGGCTATCTGGGCTTGAACCCTCCAGGCTTCGCAGCCGGTACAGTGGCGTTGGCATTCGGTATTGCCGCCAGCTCATTGTTCCCCGCGATTCTGATGGGTATCTTCTCTAAGCGCATGAACAGTGCCGGCGCCATCGCCGGTATGATCGCCGGCCTCAGCGCCACCTTGTTCTACGTGTTTGCGCACACTGGCATCATGTTCATCAAGGGCACCGAGTTCGTCGAGCTGGTTGGTGGTAAGAACGGTTGGTTCGGCATTGAGCCAAACGCAATCGGTACCGTCGGCGCGATTGTGAACTTCGTGGTTGCGTATGTGGTCTGCAAGGTCACAGCACCACCACCTGCTCACATCTCTGAGTTGGTTGAGTCGATCCGTATCCCCAAAGGTGCGGGCGCAGCAACTGGCCACTGAGCACTCTAGGTGATTTGTGCCGGGGTTAATCTCCGGTGCATCTAAAATAAAAAGCCCTGCGGCGAACGCTTCAGGGCTTTTTTCTTGAAAGTTTTTTTCTTATGGCCATGCATGTATACGTGGATTTGATTCTCACGTGGGTTCTTTTTTTAGCCCTTTTTCCGATGACCTTTGTCTGGTATCGACAAGCGTGGCGTATTGCGGTGAAGCGTGACTTCTCGTCCGTTGCGCTGAAGGGAGGGGAATCGCCACCGAACCCCGCAAAGTTCGCCCCATTCGCGCTCGCACTGAATTTGGTGGCCGCCACGGTGACGCTGAGTGTCATCATCGGTATCGTCTCTGCAACCCTGCCCAAAGATGAGTGGACCGCGATGGCGGGTGTCACGATCTGGTGCAAATTGATCTTTAACTATGCCATCAGTCGGCATGCGCACCTTGGCGTTAAAAGCGAGCGCAAGTTGGCAAAAGAGCGTGCCATCGAAGAAAAGAAGGCGCGCGAGTTGGCCGATAAGGCCGCCAAGATTGCCGCCGAGCGCGATGCCCAGCGGCGCGCGCAAGACTCTGAGCGTGGGGCTTAAAACCCTTGGCCCAGCGCCATATCTTGGAGGATGGTTGTGGCGATTTCTTCGATTGATTTCGTTGTAGTCGAGAGCCAGCGGATGCCTTCTCGTCGCATCATTGACTCGGCCTCATGAACCTCTGACCGGCAGTTATCGAGGCTTGCATATTTCGAATTGGGGCGCCGCTCATTGCGAATTTCACTGAGGCGCTCCGGCTGGATGGTCAGGCCAAAAATTTTCTTTTTGAAGGGCATCAGAGCGGGTGGGAGTTCACGGCGCTCAAAATCTTCAGGTATCAGCGGGTAGTTGGATGCCTTTAGCCCGTATTGCATCGCTAAGTAGAGGGAGGTTGGTGTCTTGCCGCTGCGGCTCACACCGATCAGGATAATGTCTGAGCCCGCGAGATCACGGTTGCTTTGGCCATCGTCATGTGCCAACGAGAAGTTGATGGCCTCCATCCGATCGTGATAGGCCTTGGATTGGGTCACATCTGAGAATCGACCCACACGGTGGTTTGACTTCACGCCCAGCTCGTCTTCAAGTGGCTCGACAAAAGTGCCGAACATGTCGAGAAGCTTACCTTTGCAACTGGACGTGATGACGGTGAGGACATCCGTGTTCACGAGTGTCGAGAACACAATGGGCCTGACCCCTTCAACATCGGCGGTGTTGTTGATTTGCCGGACGATTTGATGGGCCTTATCGACCGTATCGATGTAGGGGAGGCGAACGCGTCGCGCGTTGATATTGAACTGCGCCAAAATCGCATTACCAAATGTTTCGGCGGTGATGCCCGTGCCGTCGGAGACGAAAAAGACTGTTCTGTTTGGCATAAATGATTTGGAATCAATAGGTTATGTTTTTTCCTTGGGCCAGTCATCTGATGCAGTGACCGTGACTCGCAAGTTTTCTGTCGGTTTCAGCTACTACAATCGGGACATTCCGCACGCAGTCCCTGCATGGTAACAAGTAGAACAAACAAACCCTGCTGGCAGCTGTCACTGCGACACCGCATTTTTAACTTTGTGGAGTCTTGTGTATGTCTGAATCTAAGCAATCAGAAAGGTTTAGTCCAACTGCGTTAGTCGTTCCT
>JALQVQ010000005.1 GCA_023260315.1 Burkholderiaceae bacterium | reverse complement strand
CTATGCGGCAAACCCAACGCTTGCCAAATGGCTGCCCCACCGGTCTCTACCGCCTCTGCGGGCCCCAGCGTTAGCCCCATACCCTGCTGGTGTGCCGCCGAGTCGTTCCCGCCAGAACTGTTGGCACGCGTCCCCGCCGACGCCGTCAACAGAGCGTGTATTTGCTTCGATTGTCTCCGGGCACACCCAAACGGGTCGGCCGCTTGAATCGGTGCCAAAATAGGACTCTTCTCACCGACCCCCAACTTTTTGCCGCATGTGCCAACTGCTCGCCCTCAACTGCAAGACGCCAACTGACGCGACCTTTAGCTTTACCGGCTTTTGTCAGCGCGGCGGTATGACCGATGAACATGCCGACGGTTGGGGTATCGCGTTTTTTGAGGGCAATGGCCTGCGGCATTTCGTCGATCACCAGAGTGCCGCCGTCTCGCCTGTTGCGGAGTTAATTCGCCGCTACCCCATCAAGAGCAAGAACATCATTGCCCATGTGCGTAAAGCGACCCAAGGCGAGGTCAACTTAGAAAACGCGCACCCCTTCGTGCGTGAGTTGTGGGGCCGCAATTGGGTGTTTGCTCACAACGGCGACCTCAAGGCCTTCGAGCCCCATTTGCATGGCCAATTCCGTCCCATCGGTAACACCGATAGCGAACAGGCATTCTGTTGGTTGCTGCAAGAAATTTCAAAATCGCACGCGGGCGTGCCATCCGTTGAAGAGCTGACACTCACACTCAAAGAATTGGTGCCTCAACTCAGCCACAAAGGCACCTTCAATTTTGTTCTCAGCAATGGCGACGCGATGTGGGCCCACTGCTCAACGCACCTGCACTATTTGGTTCGGGCCTTTCCTTTCAACCGCGCACGGCTCATGGATCAGAACGTATCGGTGAATTTCGCCGAACTGAATGGCCCAGAGGATCGCGCCGCTGTCATCGTCACGCTGCCGCTAACAGCCGATGAAACATGGGCGCGCTTCAAGCCCAACGAGCTGATCACCTTTGTTGATGGGACACCCGTTGCCCACCATGACCTGACCAATAAGCACGACCAGCTCCGCGCAGGCCTTGATACCGAGATCATCGGCGCCATCGTGCAGGCGCAAAAGGAGGCCGACGCGGCCATGCAGCGTTACCGACAAAACCTGGGTCTCACGCCCGCCTGATCGGGGCCGCCAAAACACTCAACGCTTAAGCGCGTCCGCCAAAGCGTCAGCAAAGCGCTCAGCGACATTGAAGCCCATCTGATCGGTAATTTCTTGGAAGCAAGTTGGGCTGGTCACATTGACCTCGGTCACCTTGTCACCAATCACATCCAACCCAACCAAAAGCAAGCCGCGAGCCGCCAGCAGCGGGGCGAATGACCGTGCAATTGCCCAGTCTGATTCCGTGAGCGGTCGCGCCTCACCCCGTCCACCTGCGGCCAGATTGCCGCGAATTTCGGTGCCCTGCGGAATACGCGCCAAACAAAACGGCACCGGCTCACCGCCAATCAAGAGAATGCGTTTATCACCGTCCTTGATTGCTGGCTGATAGGCCTGCACCATCACGGTTTGAGCGCCGTCTTGGTTGAGCGTCTCAATGATGCTACCCAAATTCATGCCATCGGCGCCGACCCGAAAAATACCCATGCCGCCCATGCCGTCCAACGGCTTGAGAATGACGTCTTTGTGCTTCGCATGAAACGCTTTAATGGCTGCCGCGTCGCGGGTGACCAGGGTTGGCGGTGCGAACTGAGGGAACGCCAGCAACGCTAATTTTTCGGGATGTTCGCGCAAAGCCTCTGCGCGGTTGAAGACGCGCGCGCCGTCACGCTCCGCTTGCGACAACAGGTGGGTGCTGTAAATGTATTCAGCATCGAATGGCGGGTCTTTCCGCATCAACACCGCTGTGAAATCCTTGAGCGCCAAAACAGCCACTGGGCCGGCGTCATACCAAGGCGTGTCCTTCGGTGCATCAGCAGATGGGCGCGGTCTCAGCGTGATCGGTGTCACCCGGGCCCGAACCCCCTGCCCGCTCTCCCACTCAATGTCCTTGGGGTGACAGTGGTGCACACGCGCGCCGCGCGCTTGCAGCGCAAGCATCATCACGTAGGTGCTGTCCTTGCTGATTTTGAACGTGTCGAGCGGGTCAGCTACAAATAGAAAGTCGCCGTTTAGCTTGGTTGTTTGCGTCATGGTGGGAAGTTAAATTAAACAACGGTTGCCCTATTGTCACCCTTTTGAATCGCCCGGCGGGGGCGCGGTTTCAAAGGGCTATTTTGCTACCCAGCTCCACCACAGCATTGTTGGGCAAGCTCAAGAAGTCGGCGGCACCGCTGGCGTTGCGATGCATTTGCGCAAACAGCTTTTCACGCCAAAACGCCATACCGCCATTGAGTGACGGCATCACGGTATCCCGCGAGAGGAAATAGGATGTGGTCATGGGATCCAGGCTGTAACCATGTCCCGTCAAAACACCCAGTGCCTTGGGTACATCGGGTTCATTTTTGAAGCCAAAATTCAATTCGACTTGCCAGCAATCATGCCCGAGCGCCTCAATGCGAACGCGATCAGCCAGCCCAACCCAAGGAATTTCATGGTGATGGACCGATACAAAAATATTTTGTAAGTGGAGGACCTTGTTGTGCTTTAAGTTGTGCAGCAAGGCGGTCGGCACGGTCCCCAATTGGGGTGTCATGAAAACCGCAGTACCCTCAACACGCACCGGCGGGCTAATGAAGACGGCGTCTAGGAAGCTGGTCAGGTCCATACCGTCCTCAACTTGCCGGGCACCCAATAATTCACGGCCCCTCGCCCAAGTCACCATGAGCGTGAAGATCACAGTGCCAATGGCCAGCGGAAACCAACCACCGGCAAAAAACTTGAGCGCGTTCGATGCAAAGAACAAGATATCCACAACAAAAAACCCGGCTGTCGCCATGACACACAGCCACAAGGGGTAACGCCAACCAAAGCGAATCACAAAAAAGGTGAGGATGGTGGTGATCAGCATGTCGAGCGTCACCGCGATACCGTAGGCCGACGCCAAGTTTGCCGACGACTGAAATAAGACCACTGCCAAAACGATCGCGGCAAAAAGCCCCCAATTCACGATGGGAATGTAAACCTGGCCCAAATCCCGCGCACTGGTGTGCTGGATGTTGAGTCGAGGCAAATAACCCAGCTGGACGACTTGCTTCGTCACACTGAATGCCCCTGAGATCAGGGCCTGCGAGGCGATCACTGTTGCCAGTGTTGCCAACCCGATGAGCGGCAAAACAGCCCAAGTGGGCGCCATTAAAAAGAATGGGTTTTCAAGCGACTCAGGGGATTTCAGAAGCAACGCGCCTTGGCCCAAATAGTTGCAGGTCAAGGCAGGCATCACCATGGTGAACCAGGCGAGCCGAATCGGCGCTTTCCCGAAATGACCCAAATCAGCGTAGAGTGCCTCAGCACCCGTGACGCACAGCACCAAGGCACCCAGGATCAAGAAGCTAACCAATGGGTTGTCGGTCACGAATCGCCAGGCGTGATGGGGTGACAGTGCCCATAAAACAGCCGGGTTGTCCCAAATATTGATCACGCCAAGGGTCGCAATGACGAGAAACCAGACGGCCGTCAGGGGGCCAAAAAACCGCCCAATACCGCTGGTTCCGTACTTCTGAACCCAGAACAGCAGCAGCAAAATAGTTAGCGTCAAAGGGATCACCCAGTGCGACAGTTCGGGTGAAAAAACACGCAGCCCCTCGACTGCGGACAAGACAGATATCGCTGGCGTGATGACGCCGTCGCCATAAAACAAAGCGGTACCAAAAATACCGATCAAGAGCAGCACGCGGCGCAATTGTGGCTTGTCTTTGACCGCCTGTGAGGCCAACGCCAACATCGCCACCAAACCACCCTCGCCATGGTTGTCAGCGCGCAAGACGAGCGTCACGTACTTAAAGGAGACGATGAGGGTGAGTGTCCACACGAAGAGGGACAGAATGCCCAGTACGTTCTCCGGTGTGAAGGCGATGAGGCCGGTGCCAAATACCTCCTTCAAAGCGTACAAGACACTGGTACCGATATCCCCGTAAACGACACCCAATGCGCCCAAGGTGAGCGCCGCGAGTGACGATTTATGAACGGACTTTGATGCCGAAGCAGGTAACGATTGGGAAACTGACAAAACAAGGGCAGTGGTGCCGTTCATCGAACGGCTGGCCACCTGCTGTTGGATAAGGGATGCAAATTTTGCGCCCCTTCGTGCCGCTTGCCAAGGCTCAATTTGAGCAAATCATCATTTTGTTGCACCGCAGCAACTTGAAGGGGGATCGAGGTCCCTCAGTCGTATTGCTCGGCGTTTGGATCCGTGGCCTCAAGCTCATAGCTGGCGGCCAGCATCGCCAAACGCGCCACGACGCCGTACATGTAAAAGCGGTTCGGTGCACTGACCCCCGGCTTCGCCCCGGGCTCTGGCAAGGTCGCGGACTGCTCAAACGCGAGCGGCACAAAACTGGCGCCTGGCGCATTCAGGTTTTCATCAACGCCGCGCTCCGCATGGACGCGGTAAAAACCACCCACAACGTAACGATCTAACATGTAGACCACCGGCTCTGCAACGGTTTCATTGATGCGTTCATGGGTCAAAACACCCTCTTGGATGATCACATCGCTGACGGTTTGACCGTCTTTGATGACATTCATTTTGTTGCGGGACTTGCGGTTCAACGCATCCAGATCAGACACGTCACGCACCGTCATGATGCCCATGCCGTACGTTCCGTTGTCGGCTTTGACCACCACAAATGGCTTTTCGTTGATACCGTAATCTTTGTACTTGCGCTTGATGCGATTCAGTAACGATTCGGTATGGGTGCGCAGACAATCCATGCCGGTACCGTCAGCAAAGTTGACCTCACCACAACGCTCAAACATGGGGTTGATTAACCAATGGTCCATGCCCAGCATCTTCGCGAAGCGCTTTGCCACCTCTTCATAGGCCTCAAAATGCGTGGACTTGCGACGAATTGACCACCCTGCGTGCAGGGGTGGCAGCAAGAA
Organism: Burkholderiaceae bacterium; assembly: GCA_023260315.1. Classification (GTDB taxonomy): domain Bacteria; phylum Pseudomonadota; class Gammaproteobacteria; order Burkholderiales; family Burkholderiaceae_C; genus RS62. The sequence goes on along the minus strand of JALQVQ010000005.1, from coordinate 7,412 downwards.
TTGTTCGTGCAAATTTCTCAAAACGTCCGGTGTACCAGCGCTCAGATCGTTATTGACCAAGATCGTGCAGGGGTCAAAGTTTTTGAGACCCAACCGATGCTTGGTGCGAATCAAGGGCTCCAATAAAACCGACTCGCCATTCGGTAACTGAACCTCTGTTGGCTCGGTGATCTCGGGGTTCAAGGTGCCCAAGCGCACATTCAGACCCGCCTGCCCAAAAATACGCTGTAACTGCACCACGTTACTGAGATAGAACGTGTTGCGCGTGTGGTTTTCGGGGATCAACAGCAGGTTTTTGGCTTCTGGGCAGATCTTTTCAATGGCAGCCATGGCCGCCTGCACAGCCAATGGCAGCATTTCGGTGGTGAGGTTGTTCCAGCCCCCGGGATACAGGTTGGTATCGACCGGCGCCAGCTTGAAGCCGGCGTTGCGCAAGTCGACCGAGCTGTAAATGGGCGGGGTGTGCTCCATCCACTCGAGGCGAAACCATCGCTCGATGGCAGGCATCGACTCCAGAATACGCTGCTCCAACTCGTTGATGGGGCCGGTTAAGGCGGTGACCAGATGGGGGACCATTGCTGTCCTTTGGGTTATGTGAATGAACGACTGTCTAGATGGCGTTGATTGGCTGCAAAACAAGGGCTAGGTTCGCACCTCGCCCTGTCCCAAAACAACGTACTTCAGCGATGTGAGGCCCAGGACGCCAACCGGCCCTCGGGCGTGAAACTTATCCGTGGAGATGCCAATCTCGGCCCCCAAGCCGTACTCGAAGCCATCGGCAAAACGGGTGCTGGCGTTCACCATGACGCTGGCCGAGTCCACCTCACGGAGAAATCGCTGGGCATGGCTGTGGTTGTCGGTGACGATGGCATCGGTGTGGTGACTGGAGTAGGTGTTGATATGGGCGATGGCCTCATCAATATCAGCGACCACCTTGATGCTGATGATGGGCGCGAGATACTCTGCAGCCCAATCCGCCTCAGTGGCAGGAACCACCTGAACCGCCGGGGTTTGGGCCAAGATGGTTTGTGTTTTATCGCAGCCACGCATCTCAACGCCTTTGGCTGCGTAAACGGCCGCGATCTCAGGCAGGAACCGAGGCGCCATTGCGGCCGTCACCAACAGGCTCTCGGTGGCATTGCAGGGGCTGTATTTCTGCGTCTTGGCGTTGTCAGCCAAACGCACGGCCATCGCGAGATCAGCGCTGTCATCCACAAAGGTGTGGCAATTGCCGTCCAAATGTTTGATGACAGGCACTTTGGCCGACGCGCTGATCCGCTCGATCAGGCCTTTACCGCCGCGCGGAATAATCACATCAACGAAAGCCGGCATGGCGATCAATTCCCCAACAGCGGCGCGATCGGTAACCGGCACCAATTGGACGGCATGGGCGGGTAGGTCAGCGGCAACGAGGGCTTTTTGCACCAATGCGGCCAACGCCTGGTTGCTGTCAATCGCCTCTGAGCCGCCGCGCAGAATGCATGCGTTACCGCTTTTGATCGCGAGCGAGGCCGCCTCGATCGTGACATTCGGTCGGCTTTCGTAAATCATGCCAAAAACACCCAATGGCACACGCATTTGTCCGACACGAATACCACTTGGGCGTTGCGTCAAGCCTGAGATCTCGCCAATCACATCGGGCATGGCCGCGAGCTGTTCACAACCCTGGGCACAGGTCTCAAGGGTTTTGGCATCCAGGCGAAGTCGGTCAACCATCGGCGTGGCCAAGCCAGCAGCAACCGCGCGCTCGAGGTCGCGCGCATTCTCGGGCTGCAGCGCTTCGGTCTCAGAGCGCAGCAACTGTGCCAAGACGGTCAGCGCCCTGTTCTTCTTCGCTGCAGACGCCTTCGCCATGGCGGCGCTGGCTGCACGGGCTTGGGCGCCCATTTTCGCCATCAGGGCAGCCACATCAGGGCGTTGATTTGCAGTGTTCATGGTGTCAATTGTCGCATCACGCGTCGCTTTTAAGAAACTCAAGGGGTCTTCATACAGGCCCGGCAGACCGTGCTGGCTAGGACATGTAGCGCACCCCATGGCTCTTGCGGTAAATCGGGTGCCCGCAAGCCTTTCACCACCCCGTCAACCGCATGAGCCAACTGCACCCATTGGGCAAGCTGTTTGCCCTGCAGCGACCCAATCACGCGCTCAATCAAGCGCTCGCGTGGGCCCCAAATGCGGTTCTCACGCAGCGCGACTGGCAAGGGCTTGCCCGCATCGGTGCTCTGCTTGACCCGGTAGAGGGCGCGAACCTCTTCAGCCAGCGCCCAATGAACCACCACCGGCGAGACACCCTCCGCCTTCAGACCATCCAACATGCGCTGAACGCGTTGTAACTGACCGCCCAGCACGGACTCGGTCAACTTGAATGGGTCATAGCGCGCCACATTCACAACCGCTTGCTCGACTTGCTCAAAGCTGAGCTCACCCGGGGGATAGAGCAGCCCAAGCTTTTGAATCTCTTGGTGTGCCGCCAGCAAGTTGCCCTCGACACGATCAGCAAAAAACGACAGGCTCTGTTGCCCGGCCTCGCCCGCCTGCACCCGTTGGTTTTGCTGCGCCAGTCGCTGGGCAATCCAATGGGGCAGGGCTGCCCGCTCAACAGGGTCGATTTTTATAAATACACCGCACTGCTCAAGTGCCCCGACCCAAGCGCTTTTACCCGTGGCGCCATCCAAACGCGGCAGCGTGATCAGGGTGAGGGTGTCGTCGCTGTCCTGCGCAGCTTCTGCGATGGCTTGCAAGGCGGTCGAGCCCTCTTTGCCGGGTTTGCCCGTCGGTACCCGGATATCGATGATCTGCTTGTCGGCAAACAAACTCATCTCGGAGGCGCTGGCAACCACACCACGCCAATCAAAGTGGGCACCAGCGGCCGTGTGCACCACACGCTCGGTGAAGCCAGCGCCACGTGCGGCCGCTCGAATGGCATCCGTCGCCTCTTGCACCAAGAGGGCTTCGTCGCCAACAACCGAGTAGAGCCCTCGCAAGCCCTTGGCCAGGTGAGCCGTTAATTGGGCGTGGCTGATTTGCATGCCTTACTGGGCTGGCGCACCGGGCTGTAAGGCGGACAAACGACGCATGACCTGAGCCACCATACGCGCTTGGAGGTTGTCGTAAATCGCATCCTGCTCAAGCGACTTCGAGAGCACCGCAGACTCTTGGTAACTCAAATCCTGTGACAACACCATCTCAATCGTCGGCGTGATCGGCTGGCCGGTACGGTTGAAGGCTTGCCAATTAAAACGCACCCGTAAATCAAGTTCACGAACCTGTCCGGCAATGGTCGACGCAACCACCTGTCGCTCCCGTTGGTCAACGCTCACCTCAATGACAAGATCAATGTCCGACGGCGCATCGCCCTCGGCGTTGGTGCCCGAAGCATTGAGGGCAATCGCGCTGCGGGTGGTGTCGGCACCTTGACTGCGCAACGCCTCTGAGACCGCGTTAGAGACCGGACCGGTCACCCCACGCCATGCCACTTGTTTGAAGGCCAATTGAGGTGCCGCGCCACGTAGCTGAAAGCCACATCCGGCAAGCGTCAAAGCCAAAACAACGAGACCGCACGACAAACAGGCCCGACGGGTGCGATTCGAGGAAAAAGAAAATTTCATAGCTTTACACCACGATGTTGACCAAACGGCCCGGGACCACCACCACCTTCTTCGGCGCCGCACCATTGGCTTGACGCACAAAGGCCTCACTGGCCAGCGCCGCCGCTTCGATATCTGCTTTGCTGGCCTGCGCTGACACGCGAACCGCGCCTCGCAACTTGCCATTGACTTGCACCATTAACTCAATCTCATCCTGAACGAGGGCTGACTCGTCGACCTCGGGCCAGTCTGTATCGAGCAGACCGGTACCGGTCGCGCCACCAGCGTAACCCAACGCGTCCCACAATTCGCAGGTGATGTGCGGGCAAGCGGGGTACAGCACGCGCAACATCACAGAGAAGCAGGATGCCAATGCGGCTTGATCGGCGGCGGTTTCGCTCAACTGCGCCGACTCAAGTGTGTTCAGCATCTTCATGACAGCCGACACAACGGTGTTGTACTGCATGCGCTCGTAATCAAAATTGGCCTGGCGCAGAACGGTGTGGATGTCGAAGCGCAAAGCCTTTGCGGCAGCGCTGTACGCACCGTCATGAGCCACACACACCCCGGCGCGTAACACCGCCTCGTTTTTGACGGCGAAGTTCCAAACACGCCGCAAGAAGCGGAAGCTGCCTTCAACGGCGGAATCATTCCACTCCAGCGTTGCTTCAGGCGGTGCCGTGAACATGGTGTAAAGACGCGCGGTATCGGCGCCAAACGTATCGATCAGCGACTGGGGATCAACACCGTTGTTTTTGGACTTGGACATGGTGCCCACGCCCTCGTAGTCAATCGGCGTGCCGACAGGCAGATCGCCGACCGCGTTCTTCAACTTCGCGCCAACAACCTTACCGCTTGCATCTGCAACGTTCTCGACATCGTGAGGCCAAAAATACTCTTTGCCGCCTTGTGGCGTGCGGCGTGAATAAATGTGATTCAAGACCATGCCCTGCGTCAGCAATTTGGCAAACGGCTCATCCACGTTGACCAACCCCAGATCCCGCATCACCTTGGTCCAGAAGCGTGCATAAAGCAGGTGCAGAATCGCGTGCTCAATGCCACCAATGTACTGATCCATGCCTTGGCTGTTGGGCTTGCCGGGTACGTCTGTGGCGTTCATCCAGTAAGCCGCACCCGCACCAACCATGCCGTCGGCTTTTTTCGGATCGCAATAGCGCATGAAGTACCAAGACGAGTCCACGAATGTGTCCATGGTGTCGGTCTCACGCTTGGCGGGCTTGCCACATTTCGGGCATCCGACATTCAAAAACTGTGCGGACTTGTTGAGTGGGTTACCGCTGCCATCGGGCACAAGGTCGGGCGGCAACACCACGGGCAAGTCTTTTTCGGGTACCGGAACCGCCCCGCAGTCATCACAATGAATGATCGGGATGGGTGTCCCCCAATAGCGTTGGCGACTGATACCCCAATCACGCAGGCGCCACGTTGTCTTCTTCTCGCCGAGGTGCTTGGCCTTGAGGTCTGCCGCAACGGCATCGACACAATCGCTGAAGACCATTCCATCGTATTTGCCAGAGTTAACAGCGATACCGCTGCCTTTCTCCGCGTACCACTCTTGCCAAGCCGACGTGTCGTAATCGCCCTTGCCGGCGACGTGCACGACCGGCTTGATGTTCAATGCATATTTTTTTGCAAACGCGAAGTCGCGCTCATCGTGCGCAGGGACGCCCATCACAGCCCCGTCGCCGTAGCTCATCAAAACATAGTTGCCCACCCAAACCGCGACCGACTCGCCGGTCAGGGGGTGCGTCACAGACAAGCCGGTGGGCATGCCCACTTTTTCTTTCAAGGCCAGTTCGGCCTCCGTTGTACCGCCCTGCTGACACGTCGCGATAAACGCCTGTAACTCGGGATTGTCTTGTGCCGCCCGGGCCGCCAGTGGGTGCTCAGGCGCTACCGCACAGAACGTCACGCCCATGATGGTGTCCGGTCTCGTGGTGAAGACGTACATCCGACCGTCATCGATCAGATTGCCATCTGCATCGGCAATGGTATGAGTGAAAGCAAACCGCACACCCTCACTCTTGCCAATCCAATTCTCTTGCATCAAGCGGACCCGCTCAGGCCATCCGGACAGGCCGTCTTTGACATGCGTTAACAGCTCGGGGGCATAGTCCGTGATGGCCAGGTAGTAGCCAGGAATTTCACGGCGCTCGACCGTCGCACCGGTGCGCCAGCCCTTACCGTCAATCACCTGCTCGTTGGCCAATACGGTTTGATCAACCGGATCCCAGTTGACCACCTGTGTCTTGCGATAAGCAATGCCCTTTTCGAGCATCTTCAAGAAGAGCCATTGGTTCCACTTGTAGTACGCAGGATCACACGTGGCAACCTCGCGCGACCAGTCAATCGCCAAGCCCATGGCCATCATCTGCTTTTTCATGTAAGCGATGTTGTCGTATGTCCACTGTGCAGGGGGCACACGATTTTTGAGTGCGGCGTTTTCTGCCGGCAAACCAAACGCATCCCATCCCATCGGCATCAAGACGTTGTAGCCTTTCATCCGAAGGTGGCGTGCGAGCATGTCGTTGATCGTGTAATTGCGAACATGCCCCATGTGCAGCTTACCGCTGGGGTAAGGCAACATCGAACAGGCATAGAACTTGGGCTTGTCTTTGTCCTCGGTGACGCGGTAAACGTCGGCTGCAGCCCACTTGGCGCGGATCGCCTGCTCAATGGCTTGGGGCTCAAACTTCTCTTGCATGATGTGACTTGTGAGGGGTTATGTGTTCAGGCCTAAGACATCAAACATGTCATAGAGCCCGTTTGATTTGTCGCTTAAAAAATGGGCGGCGCGCATGCTGCCTTGGGCATAGGTTGCGCGACTCGATGACTTGTGGGTGATCTCAATGCGCTCACCCGTACCCGCAAACAAGACGGTGTGATCGCCCACGATGTCACCACCGCGAATCGTTGCAAATCCAATGCTCGATGGATCCCGCTCACCGGTTACGCCCTCGCGCGCGTAGACAGCGCAATCTTTGAGGTCACGGCCTAAAGCGCCGGCAATCACCTCACCCATCTTCAAAGCGGTGCCGGACGGCGCGTCAACCTTGTGACGGTGATGGGCCTCGATGACCTCGATGTCGTATCCAATCGGCATCGCCTTTGCCGCCATCTCCAGGAGCTTCAAAGTGACATTCACGCCGACACTCATATTGGGCGCCATCACCATGGGAATGGTCTGACTGGCCACTTGCAAGGTGGCTTTTTGCGCATCCGTAAATCCAGTGGTACCAATCACCATCGCAACACCGTTCGGCAAGGCGTGGGCCACATGCGCCAACGTGCCTTCAGGTCGCGTGAAGTCGATTAGCGTATCGGCACCTGCGAGCGTGTTTGCGATGTCATCGCTGATCAAGACACCGGTTTCAACGCCGGCAAAAGCGCCCGCGTCTTGTCCGAGGGCGGGACTTCCAGCCACATCCAGCGCACCCACGAGGCGCGCCGAGGGGTCAGCCAAAACAGCCTCAATCAACATCCGGCCCATACGGCCACTGGCACCCGCAATCACGATACCCACTGTCTTCGACTCACTCATTTTGTTACCTCAGCATTCAATGGGGGGTAGGCCTTGGGTGCAGCGACAGCCGGCGCGGACGGCGGCACTGTGGCCACCGGCGTTTTGGCCTTGAAAGCCTCCAACTCTTCAGCCGTGGCCTGTAGCTTGACGGGTTCGCTCACATCAAGGGGCTTGGCAATCGAGTCGACAAACTTTGCCTCGGTTGGCATCTCGTCGCCTTCAAAACGTGCCAACAGATCGCCCTCAAACCAAAGGCTCAGACGGCGCTTCTGCTCGGGGGC
>JALQVQ010000265.1 GCA_023260315.1 Burkholderiaceae bacterium | reverse complement strand
GACGCGTCGCATCGGCGTTTCGCAGCCCTTGCTCTATCGATACTTTCCGTCGAAGGCGGCGCTCATTGAGGAAGTGCTTGAGGCCGTTTTCTTGAAGCGACAAAGCCCGAATTGGCTGAGCGATTTGCGTGATCGATCGATCCCCATCAAGGCCCGGTTGATGGCGTTTTATGGCAGCTACGTTGAAAGCACCTATGACGAACGTTGGCTGCGTATTTACTTCTTCGCTGCGCTGGCGAACTTTGACTTTAACGGGCGATACGTCAAGGGTATTGTCGAAGATAAGATTTTGAAAACGGTGTGCGCCGAGTTGCGCCACAGCTTGCTGAGCGCTAATCAAATTAAAAAAATGCCAAAGAAAATTCACGCCCGAGAAATTGAGTTGGCGTGGATGCTGCAGTCCAATCTGTTTTATGGCATGGTCCGAAAGCACATACTGAATGCAGCCGCTGACATACCCGAGCCTACCCGGCTGTCCGACGCGGTTGACCTGTTCATCAGCGGTGCGCAAGCGACCTACCCTACACTGCTGGTCAAATCAGTGACCGCTGCAAACTGACCGCGTACGAACAACAGCGGCTCTGCAGCCTGGTGCTCGTGCGTCACGACCTCTGCTAACACCATGTAGTGATCACCCGCCGGCGTAAGGGAGCGGGTTTTACACTGCATCAACGCGGCCCAACGGGTGAGTTTCTTGACGTTGGTGGCGCGATCCTCTTCGGTCTCTACACCCAAAAACTTGTCGATATTTGGCGTCGCAAATCGTGTAGCGATAGCCGCTTGGTCGGCACACAACACATGAATGAAATGCGTGGCGCCCACCGCAAATGCCTCCCAATGCGGCGAGTCACGACCGATAGACCAAGCGACCAACGGCGGTGAAAGCGAGACCGAGCTGAAGCTGTTGACCGTCAGGCCGATATCGCGTGCGTCCTCGGGATGACGTGCCGTGATAACGGTGACACCCGTGGCATAACTGCCAAGCGTTTGACGCAATGCGCGTTCTGCACTCATTGGGGCACATCCTCGCCCGCCATGCGAGCCAATACGGCGTAAACGGCAGCCGTATCGTGCAGCGCGTGCCCCTGCGCCATAGCGGCTAAATAAATAGGGACGCTCGCTGCAAAAAGCGGTGCAGGGACCTGCGCATCCTTCAGCGCATCTCCGATGATTTGCATGTCCTTCTGCCACACGCCAACCTTCATCGCAGCATCCTGCCATGTGCGTGTCGCCATGACTGGGCCACGCACGGAGAGCATGCGCGAGCCACCCGCACCATCTGACAATACATTCACCATTTGCATTTGATCCAGACCCAAGCGCTGCCCAAACAACAAGGCTTCAGCAGTGGAGACGTTGTGCAGTGCGACCAATAAATTGGCAACCAGCTTCATTTGCGTGCCATTACCGAAAACGCCCACGTCGTAAACCACGCGAGAAAAATGCTGGCACAGCCCACGAATACGACCGATGGCCTTCTTGTCACCACTGGCATAAATGGCCAAGTCCTTCTTTTTAGCCTGCGCGCCAGTGCCCGACAACGGGCAGTCGAGCAATGTCACACCAACGGCGGCTAACTCATCTCGCGCTTGCAGTTTATTTGTCAAAGGCAGCGTGCTCGTTTCCATCACCACCAAGCCCTTGGGGCACTGCTTACCCATCGCGATGATTTGTTCAACCACCGCATCCAAGGCACCCACACTAGGCAGTGACGTGATGGCGATTTTGCATCCCACCAAAGCGTTCGAGACCAAGGCCTCAACAGACTCCAGCAGACGCGCCATGCGCCTGCGCGCGGTCATGTCTACATCAACACCATTGACTCGCACACCCGCTTTCGCGAGGTGGCCAGCCATGGCGGAACCCATGATGCCAAGGCCGATGACTGCCAGTGCGGGATGGGACTTTACTGCGATCCGAGTCATGGTTTACCCTGTTATTGATCGATAGATAAATAAATCATACAATAGCGGGAAGAGGTTGTCACGGCTGTTTCTATAAGGAAAACCATGAGTCAGACTGAACGTATAAACCGCCCCGACGGTGCAGAACTTGCCGCCGAATGCCAGGGCGACTCGAATCGTCCAGCGCTACTGCTCTCTAATTCGTTGGCAACGACACGGGCGCTGTGGGATCCAATCATGCCGGACCTGCTCAAAGCGTTCCGCGTGGTGCGC
>JALQVQ010000217.1 GCA_023260315.1 Burkholderiaceae bacterium | reverse complement strand
TTGTTGAGGTCGGTTATCGCCAAGGCGGGCTGGTCGTGTTGGACCGCCGCTTTGATGGCGTCGGGTACCCGCACAGCCCCATCGACAACCGAAAACTCGGTGTGAAGTCGGAGGTGAGCGAACGTGTGTGATCGGGTCATTGGCCCTATTTTAGAGACTTGTTTTGGGCGCTTGGCAAGCCGACGTTCAGATGGCGAAATCCCGCCTCGAAGACCTAATTGGCGAGGACGGTTAGCACGTCAGACCGGAATTCACGCCGATACAAAATAAACACCACAGCAGCACTGCCCAACATGAACGCGTGTCCCGAGAAGACCCACGCCATTGCCGCGAAACTCATGTAATACGCGCGCAAACCGCTGTTGAAAGCCTCAGCCGCCAAACCAACTAGTGCACTGGCACGTTTGGCGTGTTTCTCTCGGTCAAACGTCCCATCTGCGAAGGACTCCGGCGGCGGCATCGAACCGATCGCAAGGGCCACAAACGTGTAGAGGCGCATGGACCAGCTGAAGCGGAAAAATGCGTAAACAAAAATAGCGATCAGCAGCAACAGCTTGACATCAAAAACCTCGACACTGGTGCCTTTGGCGAAAGGTATGCCAACCACCAATTCGTTGACGCGGTCGGACGCACCCATGACTGCCAGCAAACCACCAATAATGATGATGGTGGTTGATGAAAAAAATGCGGGGGTTGCCGAGAGGTTTTGAGTGATCAAACCGTCCAACATTCGCGGGTCACGATACGTCGCCTGCATCAACCAGTACCGCCGGTAGAGGTTGGTTCGGTGAAGCAAGGTGGTGCCGTCCGCGTGGCCCCGCCCTGCATACCAGGCATAGCCCGCCCAGCTTCCGAAGAAAACCAGAAGGGCAACCCAATCAATGATTGGCAAAAACTCAAAAAAGCGCATGGCGCAATCTTAGCGGCGTTCTGCCAAATTCAAAGCCTTACACGGCCAACTTCGCCGCCATGGCCGCAACGCGCGCGCCGTAGGTCTTTGCTGTTGCGAGGTCACCCTCTGGGATGGCTGCAGCGGGCTCAGTGTTACCCACCTGCGCCATGACGCCAGAATTTGAGCCCAGGCGGTTAATGGTGCCGTCGCCCATTTCAGCCTGCCCCACCCAAACCATGCCGTGTTGCATGGCCAAAGTCATGAAGTACTGGATGGTTGACAGCTTATCGCCACTCAGATGGCCTGAAATCGTAAAACCACCGGCAACTTTGCCCTGCCACTTGCCAGCAAACCAGCGCTTTGATGAGAGGTCAGCAAATTTTTTGAATTGCCAAGCAACCATGCCCATGTAGGTCGGCGAGCCCATGATGATCGCGTCCGCCGCGTCCAACACATCCCACTGCGCATCGGTGATGTTCCCGTCGGCATCGATTTCAATGAGGGTGCCCTGGGCGCCTTGAGCCACAAACTCGGCCATGCGCTGGGTGTGGCCGTAGCCTGAGAAATAAACAACTGCTGTGTTCGCCATAAAAAGTCCTATTGGTTGAGGTTGGTAGAAAAGTTAGTTACGAGAAAAAGAAGGATCAAGCGCGCCCATGGCACCGTCTTGATACGCTTGGATGTAATTCACGATGTCTTGCTTGGTGTTGCCGGTAAACGGACCGTGCGGAAAGACAGGCTCATTCAGGGGCTTGCCGTGAAACACCACACCACGCAGGCCCGCCGCACCGGCTTGCAACTGTATGAATGGCACCTCAGATTGCGTCGCACCCGCCCATAGCACCGAAACCGGCTGGCTGACAGTTTGTTCACCGACGACCAAGTCACCGGCATGCCAAATGAAAAACACGTTGTGGTCGGTTGGAATGGGCAAACGAACCTGGCCATTGGGGTCGACTGTCACATCCAAGAGACCGACCGGGGTGGCCCACCGGGGATCCGAGTCAATCGGCGAACGCGTCTCGGTACCCGGCAGCGCACCCGCAACCGCGACGACCGTCGCGTCATCGACGCGGCCTTTTGGCATATCCGCACGCTTCACCTTGAAGACCGCGGCATCCATGTACTTTTTGTCTTTTGCCATGTTCACGAAGATCTGCAATCCGACGGCGGCCTGTCCAATCTCAGAGGGCGTCTCCTCATGGATGATGCCCTTGCCCGCCTGCGTCCAGTGCAAATCCCCTGCCTCAATGTGCGAGTCATCGCCCATCGAATCGCGGTTACGCACACCGCCAGGTGAGTCCTCGAACAACAGCGTGATCGCGCTCATGCCCCCATGCGGATGGGGCAAGAAGTAGCACTCGGGCATGTTGAAGGCATCAATGCCTAAGAAGGGGTCAATCAACGCGCTGGGCTCAACGCGCAACATGTGCGCGAAGGTTTTGGCATCGAATGCGTGAAAAGGCATCTCACTGACTCGGGCAATCGGGCGCACGTCGAGGGCTGGCTGGGTGGTGGTGGTGGTGGTCATTTGGCTGTATCTCTGGTAGGGGTCGACGATCGGACTCAAGCCTGCAGATCAAACAACAGCACTTCAGCGTCTTGACCATTGGCAAAGGAGAGTGCCGCTTCATCGGCAACAAAAAGGCCATCCCCCTGTTTCAGCGCGTGCCCTCCCACGACAACCTGGCCTCTAACGACCTGGACGTAAGCTTTGCGTTTTGAATCAAGCGGCAATGTGGCCGACTCATCACCATCAAACAGGCCGCTGTAAATACGGGCATCACTGTGAATCGTCACGGCACCGTCGGCGCCGGATGGATCTGCCACCAAACACAAGCGCCCCCGTTTGACCGCGGACTGAAAATGTTTTTGCTCGTAGCTGGGTTGAATACCAGCGGTATGCGGCAAGAGCCAGATTTGCAAAAAATGCGTCTCTTGGTTTTCGGCGTGATTGAACTCGCTGTGCATCACGCCCGTACCCGCGCTCATGCGCTGGACATCCCCCGGGGGAATCCCTGTCACGTTACCCATGTTGTCTTTATGGGCCAGATTACCGGAGATGACGTAACTGACAATTTCCATGTCTTGGTGGCCATGGGTACCAAACCCCGTGCCCGCCGCGATGCGGTCCTCATTGATCACGCGCAAATTACCCCACCCCATGAACTGGGGCGCGTAATAGGAAGCAAAGGAAAACGTGTGTTGGCTCTTTAACCAACCATGGTTGGCTTGACCTCGGTCAGCCGCGCGTCTGATTTGCAACATTTGTGAACTCCTGAATCGCCTGAATGCGTGCCCGATTGGATGTGGGCGAGAAAGTCCAGTTTAGGTCTTATCATCCAAAATACAGATTAATAAATTCACGTCTATCATCAAATTATTTGAATAGTAAATCGCCATGCAAACTTACCGTAACGCCCTCTCCCCAGAAAATCTGCACCTACTTGCAACGGTCGCATCGGAAGGCAGCCTAGCGGGGGCCGCGCGGAAGCTGGGGCTGGTCCCCAGCGCATTGACTTACCGGTTACGACAAATGGAAGCGCAGCTCGATGTGCTGCTGCTCGATCGCAGCTCTCGGCGGGCGCAGCTGACGCCCGCTGGACATGCGCTCAATGATGCAAGTGCCCACTTACTCACCGAGCTCACCGCCGTGGCCATGCGGGTCAAGCGGGTGGCCACCGGCTGGGAGGCGCAGTTGGTCATCGTGGCTGACGACATCATCAACAAGCAGCCGCTGCTTGAATTGATGGACGCCTTCTACCAACTCAATGCGCCCACGCGCATCAAACTTCAGGTTGAAACCCTGAGCGGTACGACTGAATCCCTGACCAGCGGCCAATCGGACTTGGCCTTGGGCATCAGCTCAGAGACCGCCCAGTTCGCCGGTATTCGCCATGCGCCACTGGGCAATGTGCCCTTCGTTTTTGCCGTTGCGAAACACCACCCACTGGCAGCCGCGCCCGAGCCCCTAACCGACGCGCAGCGCGCTGCATATCGCGTGGTCAGCGTCGCCGACTCGGGAACCAGCGGGCAAGCGATCAGCGTTGGGATTTTGGCGGGTCAAGACACCCTCGCGGTGCCGAGCATGGCCCTGAAGCTGGCGGCCCAAATCGCAGGGCTGGGTTGCGGTTTCCTGCCCGAGCCATTGGCTCGCCCCCACATCGCCAGCGGTGAGTTGGTCGCCAAAACGGTTGAGCAGCCGAACCGCATCGCACGCCTGGCCTACGCTTGGCGGGCCGCTGCCAACGGCCAAACGGGTCGGGCGCTGCAATGGTGGCTGGATCACTTGAAGCATCCGGCCACGCGGGCAGCGCTCAGCGGAGACTGAAAAACGCAAGCGTTTAAAATAGTTGCTTCTCTGCGCCACGCGCGCTGCCTTTCCCTCCCCTCTGCATGGATCGAGACACCGTCTCGAACCACCACGGGTCGGGCTTTT
>JALQVQ010000147.1 GCA_023260315.1 Burkholderiaceae bacterium | reverse complement strand
AGCGCGGCATGCGCGTGGCGCTCGTCGATACCCGCGCCGCGCTGCTCGACGCCGCCGCCCGGAAGGTGCGCGCCGCCGGGGCGGTGGACGTGATTACCTCGGCCACCGATGTCTCTGACCACGAGGCAGTGCAAGCCCTTGAAGTCGGCAGCAAGAGACGACTTGAACGTCTCAAAATGGGGCCCAATGTCGATCTCGTCATAGCGCACCTTGAGGCGCGCCGCCATGTCACGCGCGTCGATCCAAGAAATGTCAGCCGTGTAAGGCGATGGCATCATGACAGCGCGTACGCGATCAGCGCCCAATGCATCGACGGCAACGGCCATCACGACGGCCGAATCAATCCCCCCGCTCAGCCCTAACAAAACGCTTGGAAAGCCGTTCTTTTGCACGTAGTCCCGCACGCCCATGACGAGGGTCTGCCATAAGTCAGACATCTCGTCATCCAGCGGCCGAAGGATCTCAGCGGTTGGCGTGTTCGCAATGGCCTGCGCGACGTCCCATGTGATGACTGCTTCCTCAAAACCCGCTGCGCGCGCGACGACTTGCCCCTGCGCATCCGTCATGAAACTGCGCCCCTCGAACACAACCTCATCTTGTCCGCCCACCAGGTGCGCGTAGACCAAAGGCCGCGCACAGGCCCGCGCACGGGCCCCCATGGCGGCTTCACGCTGCTGACTTTTGCCAAGGTGGAAAGGTGATGCGTTGATCACGGCCAGCACATCAGCGCCCGCTTCAACGGCCGCTTTCGCCGGCGCTTCGAACCATGCATCCTCGCAAATCAACAAGCCCACAGTGGTGCCTGCAACATCGAACAGGCCGACCTCAGTTCCGGGGGTGAAGTAACGCCGTTCATCAAACACTTGGTAATTGGGTAAGCACTGCTTCGCATAGGTTTGCTCGATTCGGCCGTTCCGTAGCACCGAAGCGGCGTTGTAACAAGCAGGCAGCGCCACGCTGTGGGTACGCAGCCCCTCCCCTGACACCCGCCAGGGGTGGCCAACCACAATGGCGAGGTTTTTCAGCGATGCCGTCTGCGCGACGAGCCAATTCAGGGCATCATCACAGGCGGTGAGAAACTGGGGCCGTAAATACAAGTCCTCGGCCGCGTAACCGGGCAGGGACAATTCGGGTGTCAACAGCAACTGGGCGCCCGCCGCATGCGCTTGCCGCGCTGCATCGAGAATGCGTTGGGCGTTACCTGAGACATCACCAACGACAAAATCTAATTGAGCAACCGATATTCGAATGGACATGGAATCTAAAGAGTCGAAACAGACGCCAGCGCGTGACGAAATGTCCGAGCGCCCGAGCGCCAATTATGTCATTCGGATCATCGATAACCCGGCAAAACTCGCCAGTTCTCAATGGGATGGGCTTTTGACCGCTGGCACAGCGAACGATGACGGTCAAAACCCGTTCATGTCCTGTACCTACCTAGCGGCCATGCACACCAGCCAAAGCGCCATCACTGACACTGGCTGGACGCCGCAATTTGTGACCATCTGGGATGCTGAAGAACTGATCGGCGCCTGCGCGCTCTACGTCAAAACCCACTCATATGGTGAGTACGTGTTTGACTGGGCTTGGGCGCGCGCCTACGCCGATAACCAGCTGCCTTACTACCCCAAGGCCCTCATTGCAGCCCCTTTCACGCCAGTGCCAGGCCCGCGACTTTTGGCACGAGACACCGACGCCAAAACGGCGCTTTTAAAGGCCACTTTGGCCCACTGCGAAGCGATCGGCGTCTCGTCATTGCACATCCTATTTGCAGATGACGCTGACATCGCCCTGTGTGAATCCGTCGGCTTGCTGCGGCGAGAGACCGTGCAATTTCACTGGCACAACCAAAAACCCGACAAGCTTGGCGGTGGACCATTTACAAACTTTGACGACTTCCTGTCCAGCCTCAGCCAAGAGAAGCGCAAAAAAATCAAACAGGAGCGCCGAAAAGTGCGCGACGCCGGCGTTCGATTTGAGGGCTTCGTTGGTCACGATATCTCTGAGGCCCACTGGCAGTTGTTCTACAAATGTTACGAGCGGACCTATCTCGAACACGGTAACGCGCCCTACCTGACGCCTGCGTTTTTCGAAACCATGCGAACCGAAATGCCTGAAAACTGGCTGATGTTCGTGGGCTTCAGCCCGGACGGTGAACCGTTCGCAACCAGTTTGATCGCGCTCGCGAGAGAGACGACAAGTGGACGCGCCACGGTGGCCTATGGCCGCTATTGGGGGGCATTGGCACGGGTTGACTGTCTGCACTTTGAGGCGTGCTATTACCAACCCCTTGAATGGTGCATCGCCAATGGCATTCGCCGATTTGAAGGCGGTGCACAAGGCGAGCACAAAATGGCGCGTGCGCTGATGCCTGTTCGCACATTCAGTGCACATTGGCTTGCACACCCCGCTTTCGCGGACGCCGTCGAGCGCTATTTGGTCAGGGAACGAGAAGGCATTGAGGGCTACGTCGAACACTTGGCAGAACGCAGCCCCTTTAAAACCTGAGCGATCGCCCGATTGGGCGACCCCGCAGTTATGCCTTGTAGTTGGCGATCCCCTCAGCGACCTCTTGGCGGGCTGCGTCGGGTCCTTCCCAGCCCAACACCTTCACCCACTTACCTTTTTCTAGGTCTTTGTAATGCTCAAAGAAGTGGGCAATGGTTTTCAACTGGATTGGGTTCAAGTCTTCTGGCTTTTGCCACTGCGAATAAAGCGACAAGATCTTGTCGATTGGCACGGCGAGAACCTTGCCATCCATACCTGCCTCATCTTCCATTTTCAGGATACCGATGGGCCGGCAAGGAACCACAACGCCCGGGATGAGCGGAAATGGGGTGATCACCAACACGTCAACGGGATCCCCGTCGCCCGAGAGCGTCTGGGGCACATAACCGTAATTGGTTGGGTAGTGCATGGCCGTGCTCATAAATCGGTCGACGAAAATAGCACCCGTTTCCTTGTCAACCTCGTACTTGATGGGGTCAGCATTCATCGGGATTTCGATCACGACGTTGAACACATTGGGAGCGTCTGCACCTGGCGATACGTTATTGAGAGACATAGAAGATCTTGAAAGTGGTTAAAAAAACGCGACGGCGTCATTTTAGCCGTGCGCGCTTACCTAAAATTGACGACCGCCATCGGATGGCCCGACAAAGGTGGCGCTTTTTTGGGATTCAGCAACCCTGCACAAAGAAATTAGTGACAATAGCCGACATGAGCAAGACAACCATCCCACTGATTGACGCGCGTCAGCGGCCCGTCGCACTGACAGCCGAGGCACGGGCAGCCATCCAAGCCATCGACCTCAATGGCCCCATACTGGATCAGTTGTCTCGCCCCCTGCGAGACTTGCGAATCAGTGTCACAGACCGTTGTAACTTCCGGTGCAGCTACTGCATGCCAAAAAGCGTTTTCACCCGGGATTACGCCTACCTGCCACAGAGTGATCTCCTCAGCTTCGAGGAGATCACAACCATCGCCCAGGCGTCCACGCGTCTGGGTGTTCGTAAGATCCGCATCACAGGCGGCGAACCGCTCCTGCGCAAAAACCTCGACATACTCATTGGCCAACTCAGTGCACTGCGAACGCTAGACGGCCAACCACTCGACCTGACGCTGACCACCAACGCCAGCTTGCTGGCCAAAAAGGCGCAGGCTCTTAAAGACGCTGGCCTGACCCGCCTGACCGTCAGCCTTGACGCGCTCGATGACAACATTTTCCGAGCCATGAATGACATGGACTTCCCGGTCGCCGACGTCCTTGAGGGTATCGACACAGCCCTCTCTGTCGGGTTCAGCGACATCAAAGTGAACATGGTGGTCAAGCGCGGCACCAATCAGGATCAAATCGTTCCAATGGCCGCACACTTCCGCGGAACGGGTGTGGCACTGCGATTCATCGAGTACATGGACGTTGGCGCAAGTAACGGCTGGCGCATGGATGAGGTGTTACCCAGTGCCGATGTGCTGGCAATGCTTCAAGCGCATTGGCCAATGCAAGCACTGCCCGCGAAAAGCAAGGGCGAGACAGCCAAACGTTACGGCTATCTCGACGGCAACGGCAACCTCGACCCGTCCCTCGGTGAGGTGGGATTGATATCAAGCGTTACGGAGGCGTTTTGTCACGAGTGCAACCGGGCCCGCCTCTCGACCGATGGTCGGCTGTTCGCATGTCTATTCGCCACGCAAGGCACCGAAATCAAACACTTGCTCCGGAGTGCAGAGCCCGCTGACGCCACATTTGTCGCGCAGTACCTGGCGCATACGTGGCAGCAACGCCAAGACCAGTACTCGGCACTCCGCCAAGCCGGCGTCATCCCCGCTGGCAATGCCAGAGAGCGGATCGAAATGAGCTACATCGGCGGCTAACCGCCGTCAGTGTTCGCGCACGCCCCGATTGGCAAGGGCGTCGGCGCGCTCGTTACCCGGATCGCCTGCGTGCCCCTTCACCCAGCGCCACTCCAGCTCGTGCGGTGTGTGCGTGACCAGATCATCTAATACTTGCCAAAGGTCAACGTTTTTGACAGGCTGTTTGGCTGCGGTTTTCCAGCCCCGGGCTTTCCAGCCTGCCACCCACTCGGTGATCCCCTTGCGAACGTACTCACTGTCCAAATAGAGCGTTACCTTGCACGGGCGTTTGAGCGCTCGGAGCGCCTCAATCACAGCCATCATTTCCATGCGGTTATTGGTGGTCAGATCCTCGCCCCCAAAAAGCTCGCGCTCGACGCCGTCGGACATGAGTAAAACGCCCCAACCACCCGGCCCGGGGTTTCCTTTGCAGGCACCATCGGTGTATATCGTTACTTTATTCATGCGTGGATCGTACCCGAGCTGAGGACTTAACCGGCACCTTGACTAACGCACGTTGGCGTCGCCAAGCCGGGCCGAGCAAGCGGGTCGAACGCACCCGCTTCACCGCGACCAACAGGTAAACACTGGCGGCGAAAGGCCACACCGCGCTACCCGCTGACTCCATCCAACCGGTGCGATCAATCCAGCGCTCGCTGTCAAGCGCGGGGCGGTACATACCGCGCTTGACAACCTCAACCTCAAACCCCAACAGCTTCAGCCAATCGCGGCAACGCCACAAGCCAATCCACTGTGCCACGGGGGCATCGAAAGGCAAGGATTGCGCCCCCGCCTTGATACCCAGACGCACAGCCCAGTCATAGCGATGTTGACGCAAAGCCCACAGACTGAAGGGATTCAAGCCAGCGATCACCACGCGCCCCTCAGGCATCAGCACACGCTCAACTTCCCGCAGACTTTGATGGGCGTCGATGCTGCGCTCAAGCGTGTGGGGCAGTACGACCAAATCGAGTGTGCTGGACTCAAATGGCAAAGCCTCACAAATGGCGTCGGCATCGCCATTGGCGTCAATGAGCCAACGATGCGCCATGCGGTTGGTACGTAAGGCATCAACCTCTGGCTCGCCGACCTGAATGGCGTGATAGCCAAAGATGTCCGCCACGGTGTCATCCAAGGCGGTCTGGAGCCAGTCTCGCCAACATGCCCGAAGTGCCCCATCTGTCTGTTCAGTCAAACCTATAATTTCCTTTGAAAATCAACACAAAGCGCTTCTGGCGTTCGAGTCATTATTCATGAAGCCTCTCAACCTCTTACCCATCCCCGCGTTTGACGACAATTATTTGTGGGTATTACACGATGGGTCGCGCGCGCTCGCGGTTGACCCAGGGGATGCGGCACCCGTGCGCGCAGCCCTTCTCAAACACGGGCTGACGCTGGAGGCGATCTTTGTGACCCATCACCACGCGGATCATACGGGTGGCGTCGAGAGCTTACAAAAGCAGTTCGGCGCCACCGTCTACGCCCCCACCAATGACCGCATGCCCTTCAGCGGCAAAACGCCTTTTCAAAGGCTGACCCACGGCGAAACGGTTAAGGCGCTGGGCTGTGACTGGCGCATTATCGACGTCCCTGGCCACACGCGCGGGCACATCGCTTACTTCGGAGAGCCAGAGAATCTGTCACCTCTTTTATTCTGTGGTGACACTTTGTTCTCTGGTGGCTGCGGTCGCCTGTTTGAGGGCACCGCCGCACAGATGCACCAATCCCTGACCCAGCTCGCTGCGTTGCCAGGCGACACACAGGTGTGCTGCGCGCATGAATACACACTCAGCAATTTGCGTTTTGCGCGCCAGGCCGATCCCGGCAATGAGGCCTTGTTGCGGTACAGTGTCGACTGTGAAAAAAAACGCCGAGACAACCTGCCAACGCTGCCGAGCCGAATCGATATCGAGCGCCAAATTAACCCTTTTTTAAGAGTCGATCAGTCGTCCGTTATTGCCGCGGTCCAGGCTTACGCCCCTCACACATCGTCAGACCCTGTGTCTGTTTTAGCCGCTCTCCGGGAGTGGAAAAATATCAGTTAACGCCTGTTAGGCGGCACCGATACCCCCACCGATTAAAAACATGCTTTTGCGCTTAAACCTGCAACGACCTCTACCCCGCGCGGCCACCATCGGCGTGGGTGTTGCCGTATCTTTACTACTGAGTGCGTGTGTGACCACCCAACCGAGGGGTGTTTCAACGGGGCCAGCGCCAGTCATTTCTTCGCAGGATATCGGCGCGGTGGCGTCAGCAGCATTGCCGGTTGCCCCAGCGACCGGCGACACCGCCCCAACCGTGCAACCGGCGACTTCGGGGGCAGCCACCGCCGGCGCAGCCCCGGCCCTGACACCGGCCCCAACCATGGGGCCGCTCACGCCGATCGGCACAGCAGCGGTGATGCCGCCTGAAAGTGTCGCAACCATTGCGCCACCCCAAAACATGTGGGACCGTATTCGCCGTGGGTTTGCGATGGCTGACATTGATGGCGATTTGGTGGAGGGTCGCATCAACTGGTATGCCTCAAAGCCTGACTACATTCAACGCATGTCGGAGCGCTCTGCGCGTTACCTGTTCTACATCGTCGAAGAGCTCGAGCGGCGCCACATGCCAACCGAACTCGCGCTTTTGCCATTCATCGAGAGTGCCTTCAACCCCGGCGCGGTCTCTCGTACGAAGGCCGTCGGTATTTGGCAATTCATGCCGAAAACAGGGCGCGCGTTCGACCTGCGCCAAAACAGCTTCAGGGACGAGCGGCAAGACATCGTCGCCTCCACCAATGCCGCCCTCGACTACCTGGAGTCATTGCACGCCCAATTCGGCGATTGGCACCTGGCGTTGGCTGCCTATAACTGGGGACAAGGTAACGTTCGCCGTGCGATCGCACGCAACAAGAAGGCCGGAAAGCCGGCCGGTTATCTTGACTTGCGGATGCCCGCTGAAACCCGCCTCTATGTGCCCAAACTTCAGGCGGTTGAGCAAATCATTCGCAACCCGGGCGCCTACGGCCTGACTCTGCCGGAGGTTCCCAACCACCCGTTTTTTGACTCCGTCAGGATCG
>JALQVQ010000163.1 GCA_023260315.1 Burkholderiaceae bacterium | reverse complement strand
TCGCACCGCGTGTTTTTCATGAGCTTGGGGCTGAAGTCATCTCCATTGGGTGTGCGCCGGACGGCCTGAACATCAATCGCGAGGTCATCGAAAAAAACGTCTATGAGATGGTGATTGACTGGCTTGCCACGGGTCTTGATCCCTCGCAATGCACCATGTTCTTGCAGAGCCGGATTCCCGAGCACGCCGAACTTTTCACCTTGTTGGCCATGGGCACACCCATCGGGTGGTTGGAGCGTGTCCCCACCTACAAAGATCAACAAGAGAAGTTGAAGGACAAGGACCTCACCACCTACGGTTTCCTCGGCTATCCCCTGCTACAAGCCGCGGATATCCTGATATACCGGGCCAAGCACGTCCCCGTTGGCGAAGATCAGGCCAGCCATGTCGAACTGACACGAGAGGCTGCACGACGCTTCAACCACCTCTACGGGCGCGAAGCGGACTTTGCCCAGCGGGTCGAGGCCAGTCTGGAGAAACTGGGTAAAGATGCCGCAAAGCGATTTGAAAAATCACGCAAGAAGTTTCAAGAAACCGGCGACCAACCGTCACTTGAGGGCGCGATGGGCTTCATCAACCAACACCCAGCGCTCGACGCTTCCGAAAAAGAACGTTTGCAGGGGTATTTCAAGGGGACCGGCAAAGCGGTCTTGGTGGAGCCGCAAGCCCTGCTGACCGAAGCCAGCCGTCTGCCCGGCTTGGATGGCGCGAAAATGAGCAAGAGCTACAACAACGCCATCGCCATTCGCGAAGACAAAGCCAGCATCGAACAAAAAATCAAACGCATGCCCACCGACCCGGCGCGTGTGAAAAGAACCGATGTGGGTGACCCGAGCCGATGCCCTGTCTGGCAGTTCCACAAGGTTTACAGCCCCGCCGAGACACAGGTTTGGGTGGATAAGGGTTGTCGCAGCGCAGGGATTGGTTGCCTCGAATGCAAACAGCCGGTCATCGATGCGGTCCTGCGTGAACAGCAGCCCATGCTGGCCCGTGCGGAGCCCTACGTGACCAACCCCAGCATCGTCCGAGACATCATCGACGCCGGTACCGATCAGGCCCGTGCCGTCGCCCAAGAGACCATGCGAGACGTCCGTGCGGCCATCGGTTTGGCGTACTGATTGGAACGTATGAAAATAGTTACAAAATCACAAGAATGACTCGTTTTTTCATCATTTAGCGTTAGGATAGTTGCTTGGTTTTAAACGCTGGATTAGAAAAATGAGTATCTTTGTAATTGACGATCACCCTCTCATGCGTGACGCGGTGGTCATGCTGCTTCGCCGCCTGCGTGCCAAGGCCACCATCGTCGAGCTGGATCGTCTGGCCGTCGTGAACCAGGCTATCACAGACAACGGAACACCCGAGCTCGTCTGCTTAGACCTCAAATTACCAGATACCAACGGTGTCTCCGGTGTGCGCGAATTGCGCCGCCTGCTGCCAGACACCTCGTTGGTCGTGCTGTCCGCGTCACCTGCAACCGACTACGCCGACCTCTCACTCGAAGCCGGCGCTGACGCCTACATTGAGAAATCGCTTGGCGCATCGCACATCGGGCGGGTACTCAAGGAGTTCATGGAGTCCGGTGCGGAAGAAGGCGAAGAAGGCCCAACGGTCCCCGAAAAGCTGTCTAAGCGCCAAAAACAACTGCTGGTGATGCTGGACAAAGGTCTCAGCAACCGCGATATCGCCGATGCCCTGAGCATCAGCGAACACACCGTGAAAGTTCACCTGTGGCGCTTGTTCCGCCGCCTGAACGTCAAGAGCCGCTCACAAGCCAGTCACCTGGCGCGCACGGCTGGCCTGATCGACTTCTGATCAGGGACGCAAAAACGCCTGACCGCCCAAGTAGGGCTGCAACGCTGCGGGAATGCGAATGCTGCCATCGGGTTGCTGATGGTTCTCGAGAACGGCAACCAGCGCACGCCCCACGGCCAGGCCTGACCCATTAAGGGTGTGAACCCACTCATTTTTGCCAGCCGCGCTCTTGAAGCGTGCCTGCATCCGGCGTGCTTGGAAGGCCTGGCAGTTTGAAACCGAGCTGATCTCGCGATACGTGTTTTGGGCGGGCAACCAGACCTCTAAATCGTGCGTCTTGGTCGCCCCAAAGCCCATATCACCCGTGCAGAGCAAAATCACGCGGTAGGGTAATTCCAAGGCCTGCAAAATCGCTTCGGCATGACCCGTCATCTCAGCGAGCGTTTCCTCGCTCTTTTCGGGATGAACAATCTGCACCATCTCAACTTTGTCAAATTGATGTTGGCGAATCAAACCCCGCGTATCGCGGCCATGGCTACCCGCCTCAGATCGGAAACACGGCGTATGTGCGGTGAACTTGAGCGGTAATTCAGCTTCGGGAATGATGGTGTCACGCACAAAGTTGGTTAGCGGCACCTCCGATGTCGGAATCAGGTACAGCGCCGTGTCGTCGCTGAGTCCCTCGGTGTCGCCGTCTTGGCCCCCTTTGATTGCGGCAAACAAGTCTTCCTCAAACTTGGGCAACTGGCCTGTCCCACGCAACGATGCCGCATTCACGGCGTAGGGGGTGTAACACTCGACATAGCCGTGCTTCTCGGTTTGGGTATCGAGCATGAACGCAGCCAACGCCCGATGCAGGCGAGCCACTGGCCCCCGCAAAACAGAGAAACGCGAACCCGACAACTTGACGCCCATCTCAAAGTCCAAGCCAAAGGGCTCACCCACATCGACGTGATCTTTTGGCTCGAAAGGCAGCGGTGTGGCACTCGCGCCCCAGCCCCCGTCGGGCGACCAGCGGCGCAACTCGACGTTGGCCGACTCATCGGGGCCCACCGGCACGTCGTCCTGCGGCAGGTTGGGAACAGCCATCAACAGCGCCTGCAAAGGCGCCTGCAATGCCTCCAATGCCGTGGCAGAGGCATCCAACTCGTCTTTGATCGCAGCCACCTCTGCCATCACCGCATCAGCAGACTCACCCTTGCTTTTGAGCTGGCCAATTTGTTTACTCAGTGCGTTGCGCTGGGCCTGCAGTGCCTCCGTGCGGACTTGGATGGTTTTACGTTGAACCTCGAGCGCTTGGAAAGCCGCAACATCCAGGTAGGGCTGTGGGCTTTTGCGTTTTTCGAGTGATTGAACAACGACATCAAGGTCTTTACGAAGCGATACAACATCAAGCATGGTTTTAAGGGGTGAAAGTAATAAAGGATGAGACGGCGCGCTCAGCGCTCAGTTCAGGCGCAGGCCTTTAGGGAGGGGGAATTGGACCGATTCCTCAACACCCGACATGGTTTGAACGGATATCGCGCCAAGCGCACGCAATCGATCGAGGACGCCCTGCACCAAAATCTCAGGCGCAGACGCACCTGCCGTGAGTCCAACGCGTGCGCGACCCACGAACCACTCCGGGTTCAATTCTGCGGGGTCATCGACCATGAAGGCAGGGGTACCCAAGCGCTCTGCCAACTCAGCCAGTCGGTTGCTGTTTGAACTTGTTGGGCTGCCAACCACAATCACGACATCCACTTGGCGGGACATGACCTTCACCGCATCTTGGCGGTTTTGGGTGGCGTAGCAAATGTCCTGCTGCTTCGGCTCGCGCACCGTTGGGAAGCGCTTTTTGATAGCCGCCATGATGGCCGCCGCGTCATCGACACTGAGGGTTGTTTGGGTCACAACGGCCAAACGCTCGGTTTGTAAGGGTTGCACACGGTCAACATCGGCCTCGTCCTCAACCAAGTGAATGCCAGCGGTCAACTGCCCCATGGTGCCCTCCACCTCGGGGTGCCCCTTGTGGCCAATCATCAAGAATTCGTAGCCCTCTTTCGAGAGCTTTGCCACCTCAACATGCACCTTTGCAACCAATGGGCATGTCGCATCAAAAATCGAAAAACCCCTTGCCTTGGCTTCATCCTGAATGGCACGACTCACACCGTGCGCAGAAAAAACAAGGGTCGCACCAGCGGGCACCTCGTCAAGATCTTCAATGAAGATGGCGCCCTTTTGCTTGAGATCGTTGACCACGTATGTGTTGTGAACAATTTCATGGCGAACGTAGATGGGCGCGCCAAACTTCTCTAGCGCGTGCGAGACGATGTCAATCGCCCGATCCACTCCCGCGCAAAACCCGCGCGGCGTCGCCAATAAAACATCACGTTTGTTGATTTGATTACTCATCACAGAACCCCAATCACATGGACCTCAAACGTCACCGCCTGACCGGCTAACGGGTGGTTGAAATCAAAAAGTACCGCTGAACCGTCATCTTTGCAAGCCACAACGGCGCCCGCATATTGTCCAAGGCCATCCGGCGTTGGAAACTGCACCACGTCGCCAGGGTTGTAACGCTCATCAGGGTCACCCAGCTGATTCAACATGCTGCGTGCCACCCACTGAACAGCCTCTGGATTGTGGGGTCCAAAGGCATCGCCGGGTGCCAGCTCAAAAGTGGCCTTTGTGCCCTCGTCGAGCCCAATCAAGTGTTGCTCAATCGCGGGGGAAAGCTGGCCACCCCCCATGCTCAAGGTCGCAGGCATCCCGCCAAAGGTACTGATCACCTCTTGGCCATCTGGCCCACACATTCGGTAATGGAGCGTTAAAAACGAACAGCTGTCAATGATGGTCATAAGGGTCTCGAGGTGACGTCTGTGACGCCTTGTGGCGCTGGTATAGGTGGCAACATCCACGGGTAAAGGCTCTGTATTGACACCGATTGAATCGATATAAACAAGGCATTGCCCAGCGTTGCCAAACACTATATTGTAGAAACCTAGCGAGCCCGCCATGGCCCATCGGGCAAAAGCACAGATAAGCGACACCCACTGCCCACGTTTCAACCCTTTGCCCCGAGAAAAACTGGAAGCCATGGGCGCTGCGGCACTTTCCGACGCGGAGGTTTTGGCGCTGCTGCTACGAACCGGCACGCCGGGTCGCCCCGTGGTGGCCTTTGCAGCCGACATCCTGTCTGCGGTGGGCGGGTTGCATGGGCTCTTAACGGCAACGCCAGAAATGCTCAGAGCCATTAAAGGTCTGGGCCCTGCGAAACAATCCGAGATCGCCGCTGTCTCTGAAATCGCAAAGCGAGCCTTGGCGGAGCGCCTGCGAGCCAAGCCTGTTCTTCAAGACCTTTCTGATGTTCGTCAGTACCTGACCTTAAAACTGGGGCACAAGACAGCTGAAGTCTTCGCTGTTTTATTTCTAAATAGCCAACATCATCTGCTGGCCATGGATGAACTGTTTCAAGGCACGCTGACGCAGGCCACGGTTTACCCCCGTGAGGTCGCGGTTGCGGCGCTTCGCCATCATGCGGCGGCGGTGATCCTGGCCCATAACCACCCCAGCGGGCACCTCGAACCATCCGCCGCGGATATTCGGCTCACCGAGACGCTGACACAGGCCCTTCTCTTGGTCGACGTCCGGGTGCTTGACCACCTGATCGTGACGCAAAACGATGTGTACTCCATGGCTGCGCACGGTCTTATATGAGGCAGGTCGAGGACCGCTATAAATTTGCCAAAATAGCGCATGCGCGCAAAACACTTCTCAGACTTGGCTGCCATGCAAAAGCTGCTGGCCGCGCAAGCGCGGGCGGCCAAAGAGGCCGCAGAGGCGGAAGCGCTCGCGGCAGAGCACCGCCGGCGTGAGCAGGCGCTGTTCACCCTCACGGTCGGTGCGGTAAAGCCAATTAAGGATGGCGGTCGCGCAAGCATCCAAAATCCCGCGCCGCCCCCGCTGGCGCTTCAGCGCGAATATGACGATGCGGTTGTCATGCACGCCGCGCTCTCAGACGACTTTGATGTCACAAGCCTCCTGGAAACCGATGACACCTTGAGCTACCGCAGGTCGGGTATCGGCGCCGACATCTTGCGAAAACTCAGGGCGGGTGACTG
This sequence comes from Burkholderiaceae bacterium, assembly GCA_023260315.1. Classification (GTDB taxonomy): domain Bacteria; phylum Pseudomonadota; class Gammaproteobacteria; order Burkholderiales; family Burkholderiaceae_C; genus RS62. The sequence goes on along the minus strand of JALQVQ010000163.1, from coordinate 11,595 downwards.
GGCACTTCAAGGACAAATTGACCTGCACGGCATGCGAACAGACGAGGCGCGCACGCAGTTAGCAGACTTCCTCAGATTGGCGGTGCGACGGGGGTGGCGTTGCGTGCGGGTGATTCACGGCAAGGGGCTTGGTTCGCCGGGCAAAACACCTGTGTTGAAGGCCAAAACCCAACGATGGCTGGTCCAGAAAAAAGAGGTGCTCGCCTTCGTGCAGGCAAAGGGCAGCGACGGCGGCGCGGGTGCCCTCATGGTGCTTCTGAAAGGCGGACAGGGCGCGCAAAGCGACCAACAGTGACGCAGTGGCGCATCACTGCCCGCGATTACGCATGTGATCAGCGGTCTGCATGAACGACTCAGCCAGTCGCGCCATGAGCGGTGCAGGCACACCGGTTTCTTGCATCGCTTGCGTCATACACGCCACCCACTCATCACGCTCTTTGATGCCGATCGGAAACGGCATGTGCCGCATGCGCAAACGGGGGTGTCCGAAACGCTCGATGTACAGGTTGGGGCCACCCAACCAGCCACACAAAAACATAAACAACCGCTCTCGCGCGTTTTCAAGGTCCGCACCATGCGCGGCACGCAACGCGGCAAATTGAGGTTCGAGGTCCATCAGGTCATAGAACCGTTCGACCATTCGCTTAACGGCCGTTTCGCCACCGATCCACTCGAAAGGTGTGAGGGGCTCGTTATTGGCGCCACGGGGGGCAGGGTCATGAATGTTCATCGCGAAAAAAGCTTAATCGGCACGCAGCCGTAACGTTTGCCAGGCAGGCGTGTTCAGCAAATCGCGCAGCCGCCACCAACCTGCCAGCATGGCCAACAACGCACCGGCAAAGGCGCCTGCAAATGGAACCCACCACGGTGGAATCCACGGAAATTCGAACACCAACTTGGCCAATGCCCAGCCAATGAGCATGGCAGCCGTACTGGCCATCCCCCCTGCCAACGCACCGACGCCGATGAGCTCTGCGCGCTGCACCTGGCGCAGCAACCCACTGGATGCGCCCATCGCTCGAAGAATCGCGTATTCACGCGTTCTTTCTGCCCGCGTATGGGAGATAGCGGCAAACAAGACGACCAGCCCCGCTATCACGCTGAACGCAAACAAAAACTCGATGGCACCGATCACCTGATCCAAAATGCGCTGTACCTGTCGCAATGTTGCTGAGGTATCGATGTTGGTGATGTTGGGGAACAGGCGGAGCAACTGGTTATCAAATGACCGTTGAATGCCGGCCTCATCACGAACCAAGCCCTCTGGCGCTTTGAACGCCGCGATGTAGGTGATGGGCAAGTCAGGCATATCGCTGACTGGGAACATGGCGAAAAAGTTCACCCGCATGCTTGCCCAGTTCACCTTGCGGAAGTCAGATATCCGCGCCTCGATGGCCTCTCCCGCAACATCAAAGGTGAGCGCATCACCCAGCTTGAGGCCCAGGGTCTCGGCCAGACCTTCTTCGATGCTGATTTGACCTTTTTCGCCCGCGGTCCATGCCCCTTTGACGATTTCATTGTGTTGGGGAATCGTTCCGCTGTGGGACAGGTTGAACTCCCGCCTCACCAACCGCTGCGCGCGTTCACCATCGAAATTTTCAGATCGAACCGTTACACCATTGATCCCGACCAGGCGCCCCCGAAACATTGGATACCAATCAAAATCCCGAACGCCCGCGGCAACGAGCTGCGCCTTAAAAGCTTCCGCCTGATCGGGCTGAATATTGATCACAAAACGAGTCGGCGCATCGGCTGGCGTTGCCTGTCGCCAACTGGCAATCAAATCGGTACGCAGGAGTACCAAAATCGACAACGCGAGGATACCGACCGACAAGGCACTCACTTGCAACACGGCTAAACCGGGGCGAGCGGCGACCTGACGGGTGGCCAAGATGAGCCAGCGGGGTGCTGTTTGTTCATTCACAGAGCGGCGAAGCAACCACACGGCCAACCACGCCAAGCCGGCGAAGAAGCCCAAGGCCGCTGCAAAGCCAACCACCGCCAAGCCTCCCATCAACGCGTCACGACTGACGACCATCAGCAATGCGGCAAACACCAACACGCTGACAACGAGCAAAGCCGTTGAAGCGGGCTGCATTTGCCCCACATCACGGCGTATCACACGCAAAGGGGGGACCTTCGCCAACTGCAGAATGGGCGATACCCCGAAGGCGGCCATGAGGCTGAGCCCGACGCCCATGCCCGTGAGCGCCGGCCACATCGACGCTGCGGGCAAGCTGGCATTCACCAAACCCGACAAAAGTGCGACGAAGACCCAGTGCACCGACCAGCCAACGGCGACGCCGAGCAAAGTGGCGAGGACGCCAACCGCAAAAAATTCAAGCATGAAGGCCCGCGCGATGGTGGCCTGCGACACGCCGAAAACGCGCAACATGGCGCAGGCATCCAGCTGCGTCGCGGCAAAGCCTCGCGCACCAATTGCCACGGCAACCGCGCACAAGAGTGCCGTGAGCATGGCGACAAGGTTCAAAAATTTCTCGGCTCGGTTCAGGGTTTCGAGGGTCCCTGGCCGACCCGACTCAAGCGTCTCCAGTCGCATGCCATCGTTCACCGGTTGCTTTTCGATGGCCTGCGTCACCGCATCTTCGAAGCGTTTGACCGCTACCGCGTCGCCGGCGACCGCCAAGCGCCAAGACACGCGGCTGGCCGGCTGGACCAGTTGCGTCGCTGCGACGTCAGCCAAATTGATCATCACGCGAGGCGAAAAGCTCGAAAAACCACCGCCACGGTCTGATTCCTGGGTCAGCAGCTGGGTCAGGGTGAAGGCCTTGCTTCCCAGTAGCAGCGTGTCCCCAACCCGCAGCCCCAACGCATCCGCCAAGCTGGGCTCAGCCCACGCTTCGCCAACGGCAGGTCCGCGCCTCACCACTTTGTCCTGCGTCAAAGCCTCAGACACTGCCCCATCGCTCACGCGCAACTGGCCGCGCAAGGGGTACGCATCATCGACCGCTTTGAAAGCAACCAACCGCGCATCGCCGCCCCGCTCGTCGGGCGCGCGGGCCATTGTGGGAAATGTGAGCGATACGCTTTGCTGAAGGCCCCATTCACGAGCGGCATCACGCCACTGGTCTGCGGGGGCCTCATCACTGCGGAGAACGGCGTCGCCACCCAACAGCGCCAGCGCATCCCGAGACAACCCCGCTTGCAACCGATCCGCAAAAAACCCAACAGCCGTTAACGCCGATACAGCCAACGCGACGGCCACCACCATGAGGCGCCACCGACCCGCACGCCAGTCACGCACGCCATTGCGCCAGGCCAGCTGCCAGATCGGCGGCTCAATACGGCGGCGTGGGCTTGATGGGGGCGAGGCGCTGGCTGGGGTCGGCGAAACATTCATGGGGTATTTGGGGCACCTAAATTCGTACAGTTCCACGCAATTATGGTGCGCCTCACTTTTGAAACCACTGTACGCCGTTCAAACCCCTAAAATAGTGGGTTATCGACATGGCGGCAACACCGCCTGCGCCCGGTTTTATCGCCCCCAGCCTGCAGTAATTTATTCATGACACAGCGCCGCTTATTCGTCACCACCGCCCTGCCCTATGCCAATGGGAACTTCCACATTGGTCACATCATGGAGTACATCCAGGCTGATATCTGGGTCCGGTACCAGCGCATGAAAGGCGAAGAGGTGCATTTTGTTTGCGCCGATGACGCGCACGGCGCGCCGATCATGATCGCGGCTGAAAAGGCTGGTATCACGCCGCAGGCCTTTGTCGCAAACATCGCGGCGGGCCGCAAGCCGTATCTTGATGGCTTCAACATTGCTTTTGACAATTGGCACAGCACGGATGTCCCAGAAAACCATGCGCTCGCGCAAGACATTTACCGGAGCCTGCGCGATGCGGGGCTGATTGCAACAAAAACCATCGAGCAGTTCTTTGACCCCGAAAAGAACATGTTCCTGCCAGATCGCTTCATCAAGGGCGAATGCCCAAAATGCGGTGCCAAAGACCAATACGGCGATAGCTGTGAGTCATGTGGCGCGGTCTACGCGCCCACAGAACTCAAAAATCCCTACTCAGCGCTGTCCGGTGCGACGCCGGTCATGAAGACGTCAGAACACTACTTCTTTAAACTTTCCGACCCGCGATGCGTCGCATTCCTCGAAGCTTGGACACACACCGAAGGACATCTCCAGCCTGAAGTTCTGAACAAAATCAAAGAATGGTTCAGCACATCGGCGGACGGCTCAGGCGGCCTCAGCGATTGGGATATCAGCCGTGACGCGCCCTACTTCGGTATCGAAATCCCCGATGCCCCTGGCAAGTATTTCTACGTGTGGCTCGATGCACCGATCGGTTACCTCGCATCGCTTAAAAATCACTTCAGCAAAATCGGCGGTGACTTCGACGCCTTCATGGCCGATCCCGCCACGGAGCAGCACCACTTCATCGGTAAGGACATCACTTACTTCCACACCCTCTTTTGGCCAGCCATGTTGCATTTCAGCGGGCGCAAGACGCCAAACGCCGTGCACGTCCATGGCTTCTTAACGGTGAGCGGTGAAAAGATGAGTAAGAGCCGAGGCACCGGCCTCGATCCGCTGAAGTACCTCAACCTAGGCATGAACCCCGATTGGTTGCGCTACTACATCGCCGCGAAACTGAACGGGCGCAATGAGGATGTTGACTTCAACGCGGAAGACTTCATGGCGCGCGTCAACAGTGATTTGGTGGGTAAATTCGTCAACATTGCCAGCCGCACCGCCGGCTTCCTCAATAAACGCTTCGCCGGCCAGCTGGGTGCGATCGGCGCGGATGACAAAGCGCTTCTGGACGGGTTACAAGCGGCGCTTTTACCCATTTCGGCAATGTATGAGTCACTTGACTACGCCCGAGCCTTGCGCGAAATCATGGCCCAGACAGACCGCGTTAACGAATACGTCGCACACCACAAGCCGTGGGAGCTGGCCAAGCAGCCCGATGCCGAGGCGCGCCTGCAAGCCGTTTGTACCACCAGCATCGAAGCGTTCCGCCTGCTGAGCATTGCCTTAAAGCCCGTCATGCCGGCATTGACCATCGGGGTTGAATCGTTCCTGCAAGTCACCCCTTTCAAGTTTTCCGATCTCGCCACAACACTGGGCGCAGGGCACACCATCGGCGCCTATCAACACCTGATGCAGCGCGTCGAGGCCACACAGCTCGATGCCTTGTTTGAGGCCGCTGCGCCCGCAGTCGACGCTGTGCCAGCCGCACTTCCGGGCGGTGAGGCTTTGGCAGCCCCGATCACCATTGATGACTTCGCAAAAGTGGACCTGCGAATCGCCCACATCGTGAACTGCGAGCCCGTTGAGGGTTCCAGCAAACTGTTGCGCCTCACCCTCGACGTGGGCGAAGCAACAACCCGCAACGTGTTTTCGGGCATCGCCAGTGCCTACCAGCCCGCCGATCTGGTTGGCAAGTACACGCTGATGGTGGCCAACCTGGCGCCAAGAAAAATGAAATTTGGTGTCAGCGAGGGCATGGTGTTGGCGGCCAGTCACGCGGATGAGAAGGCGACCCCTGGGATTTACATCTTGCAGGCGTGGCCCGGTGCCCAACCGGGGATGCGTGTTCGATAACAGCCGCTAAAAGCGGCGAACAGTCGTAAACTGTCGGGCATGTCACTCGATTCGCCTGTCATCACGGCATCGCCACCTCGCTGGCGCTTCCGCCCACGCCTTTGGGCGCATGTCAGTGCATACAGCCGCAGCGACTTGCAGAGCGACGTCGGTGCCGGCATCACTGTGGGCATCGTCGCCCTCCCACTGGCGATGGCCTTTGCGATTGCCAGTGGCTTGACACCCCAAGCCGGTTTGTGGACGGCCATCCTCGGTGGCTTCCTGATCGCTTTTTTTGGCGGCTCATCGGTGCAAATCGGCGGTCCTGCGGGTGCCTTCATCGTCGTGGTTTACGGCATCGTTGAGCGCTTCGGTGTTAACGGCCTGCTGATCGCAACCAGCGCTTCGGGGTGCCTGCTGTTTGTCATGGGCTGGCTGCGCCTCGGAAGCTTGGTGCGCTATGTGCCTGTCAGCATCGTCATCGGGTTCACCAATGGGATCGCTGTTCTCATTTTCGTCTCCCAATTGCGTGACTTTTTGGGACTTGAAATCGAGAAAATGCCAGGCGATTTCTTCGCACAAATGTCGACCATTTGGACCCATATCAACACCTTCAACCCGTATGCTTTCGCGCTAACGGTGTGTTGTTTCATGTGTCTGTGGCTATGGCCAAAACTGTCACAGCTGCCGCGCACGGGCGGCCGCCTCAAAATAACAGGGCGTGTACCGGGGCCGATCGTGGCCTTGGTGACACTGACTGCATTGGCTTGGCTGTTTGGGTTGCCCGTCGAGACCATTGGTCAGCGGTTTGGGGCTATTCCCCGTGATCTCCCCACACTGGCCTGGCCACATTTCTCTTGGGTTGAGGCCAAACAGCTCGTGCTACCCATCATCACGCTGACGATGCTTGGGGCCATCGAATCATTGCTCTGCGCGCGCGTGGCCGATCAGCTCAGCGACTGCCCCAAGCATGATCCCAACCAAGAGTTGATGGCTCAAGGCATTGCCAACGCGGCATTGCCAATGATTGGCGGAATGCCCGCAACAGGGACCATCGCGCGCACGGTGACCAACATACGCGCGGGTGCCCGCTCACCCATCGCTGGCATCGTGCACGCCATCACATTGGCCGCCATCGTGCTGGTGGCGGCGCCATTGGCGAGTTATATCCCGCTGTCGGTCCTGGCGGGCATTTTGATCTTTGTCGCCTGGAATATGGGCGAGTGGCATGCTTTCGGTGCGTTGAAGCAGTACTCGGGACACTACCGCGCCATGCTGCTTTCAACGTTCTTAATCACCGTGGTGTTCGACCTCACGCTCGCCATTGAGTTCGGCTTGGTCCTCGCATTTGTGCTGTTTATCAAACGTCAAAGCGGCATCTTCAATGTCCAGATCAAGCGCACCAGCGACGCGCGAGTCGATGTTGTTCTGTACGGCAGTCTGTTCTTCGGCGTGATTGGCAAACTGGATGCCCTGACGCGTCTGCCGCAATCTTTGCCGCACGGGTGTGCCATTTATTTAGACGCGCGGCGCCTGATATCACTGGACACCACGGGGCTGGACGCTCTGAAAACATGGCTCGCCGAGTTGAAGCGCTCAAACATCGAGGTCCATGTAAGGGATCTCCAACCCCAGCCTGCCTCTCTGATGACGAGAACCGGTTTTTTATTGCTCCTCGCCAGCCACACTCTTGAGGCCATTGAGTCGAGCCAAGTGGGCTCAGAGGTCGCTGCAAAGGACTAAAATACGCCTTTACGCTGACGAACCTGCTCGCTCCCGATCGCTATGAATTTTTTCTCTCGCCCCCATTACGTGTCTGAAACGACCGCCTTTATCGATGCGCTCAAGTCAAAGCGCCCCGAATTAGAGGCCGCACAACGCGACGGCCGCGCGTTGCTCTGGGATAAGCAGATTGACGCCGAAGTGGCAACAAACGCAGCGGCTGCCCGCGTTGAACAGCAGCCCTACGTTTACCAAACCAAGCCAAGCCTGGCCTGAAGGTTTCATGTCGAGCGCAGCCAACACCCTGCCGCCCGGCCCCACCGATGGGCTGTTAGCGATGCCAGAGGTCGTTGACCATGTGGCGGTTGCCAGGCTCTACGGCGAGCCGCTGTTCGCGCTCCCGCAGGACCTATACATCCCGCCCGATGCGCTCCAGGTTTTCCTGGAAGCCTTTGAAGGTCCCTTGGATCTTTTGCTCTACCTCATCCGTAAGCAAAACTTCAACATTCTCGATATCCCTATGGCGGGTCTCACCCGCCAGTACCTGTCGTACATCGAAGAAATCCGAGCGAATAACCTTGAGCTCGCAGCCGAATACCTGTTGATGGCCGCGATGCTCATCGAGATCAAATCTCGAATGCTCTTGCCAAGTAAAAAATCCGCAGATGGTGAGGAGGTCGAGGACCCCCGTGCCGAACTGGTGCGGCGTTTGCTGGAATACGAGCAAATGAAACTCGCCGCGCAAAGCTTAAACAGCGTACCGGTCATGGGACGCGACTTCATCCGAGCGCAGGTTTATGTTGAGCAAGCGCTCCAGCCCCGCTTCCCCGATGTCCGTGCAGACGATCTTCGCGATGCCTGGCAGGACATTTTGAAACGTGCGACCCTGGTTCAACATCACAAAATCTCACGGGAAGAGCTGTCGGTTCGAGAGCACATGAGCATTGTCCTGCGCCATCTACAAGGCAAGCGCTTTGTTGAATTTGCAGACCTATTTCCCATCGATAAGGGCGTGCCGGTGCTCGTCGTGACCTTCATCGCGATGCTTGAGCTGGCGAAAGAGTGCCTGATCGAACTCACGCAAGCCACCGCATTCGCGCCGATCTACGTTCGCTTGGCCTACACCCAAGCCGACATGCTGCCAACGCATTAAAGCCCCTCTACTGCCAGACACAAAGGTTACCTTGTGGATAAACACGCGTTTGATGTTTTGATTATCGGCAGCGGACTCGCTGGCCTCAGTGCGGCCCTTCGCCTCGCCCCAACACATCGGGTAGCGGTGATCACCAAGCGGGCGCTGAGTGACGGTGCCAGCGGATGGGCCCAGGGCGGCATTGCTGCCGTGCTCGCAGAAGATGACAGCTTTACCAACCACGTCAACGACACGTTGACCGCAGGGGCTGGGCTTTGCGATGCGGCGGCGACGCAGTTCGTTGTCGAGCGCGCGCCCGAGGCGATCCAGTGGCTACAAGATTTAGGCGTTAATTTCTCGAACCATGATGGCGCCTTGCACCTCACACGCGAAGGCGGACACAGCCACCGAAGAATCGTGCACGCGGCTGACGCTACAGGCGCCGCCGTTCAAAAGGTTTTGGTCGAGCAGGTGCGCCAGACACCCAACGTCACGCTGTTCGAGAACCACATGCTCGTGGACCTCATCACGAATCACAAAATCCATATTGAACTGGATCAACCCAGTCGTTGCGTGGGCGCATACGCGTTGGACACGGTCGCCGATCAGGTCTGTGTTTTCTCGGCCAATGCGGTGATTTTGGCAACAGGTGGCGCCGGTAAGGTTTATCTCTACACCACCAACCCCGACACCGCGACAGGAGATGGTATCGCTGCCGCATGGCGCGCGGGCGCGCGTGTGGCGAACATGGAGTTCATTCAGTTTCACCCCACATGCCTTTATCACCCCCACGCAAAATCTTTTTTAATTTCTGAAGCGGTACGGGGTGAGGGTGGGCAATTGCGTCTGCCCGACCGCGTCGGTGGCCACCGCTTCATGCCAGATCATGACGAACGCGCCGAATTGGCACCGCGTGACATAGTCGCGCGTGCCATCGACTTCGAGATGAAACGCCACGGTGTCGACTGCGTCTACCTCGATATTTCACACCAACCCGAGGCATTCCTGGAGGAACACTTCCCGACCATCAAAGCGCGCTGCTTGGCATTTGGTATCGACATCAGCAAAGAGCCCATTCCTGTTGTCCCCGCTGCGCACTACACCTGCGGCGGCGTGGTCGCGGACCTGCACGGCCGCACCGATATTGCCGGGCTGTACGCGATCGGGGAAACCAGCTACAGCGGCTTACACGGCGCAAACCGTTTGGCCAGTAACAGCCTGCTTGAATGCATGGTCTACGCAACCGCGGCAGCAATGGACATCTGCCAAGCCAACCACCCCACTGTTGACGCGCTACCGGAGTGGGATGACAGTCGGGTCGTCGATGCCGATGAGGCTGTGGTGATCTCACACAACTGGCATGAGCTACGTCAGTTTATGTGGGACTACGTTGGCATTGTTCGAACCAACAAGCGACTTGAACGCGCAGCGCACCGGATTGCGCTGTTAGAAGCAGAAATCAATGAGTTCTATGCCAACTTCCATGTCACTCAAGACCTGTTGGAGCTTCGCAATTTGGTTCAAACCGCGAGTCTGATTGTGAAATGCGCCCAACAACGGCGAGAGAGCCGTGGTTTGCATTTCAGTCGCGACTACCCGGAAGCATTGGCAACCGCAACACCCACAATCCTGAGTCCGAATTAGGCGGCGCCGATACCCTCAACCAAGGTACCCGTTTTAAGGGCTGCGGTAAAAGCCAGCATGCGATCAATGGGCGCGCGAGCGCGGGGAATCAGCGCAGGATCAACATGCACCGCGTTTCCACCGGTGCGCAAAACATGCGCCACACCAGCAAGCCCGTTCATCGCCATCCACGGGCAGTGCGCACAGCTTTTGCATGTGGCACTGTGACCCGCCGTCGGTGCCTCGAGAAACAATTTATCTGGATTTTCGCTGCGCAACTTGTGCAACATCCCGTTATCTGTGGCGACGATAAAGGTCGAGGCAGTTGAATTCTTTGCAGCGCGCAAGATGGCCGAGGTCGAGCCAACGGCATCCGCAAGGGCGACCACATCTGCTGGTGATTCGGGGTGAACCAAAACCTCAGCGCCCGGATTTTTCGCCACCAAATCACGCAGCTCAGCGCTCTTGAACTCATCATGAACAATGCAAGAGCCCTCCCACAGCAGCACATCAGCACCCGTCTGCTTAGCGATGTAGGCGCCCAAGTGCTTGTCAGGGCCCCAGAGAATTTTTTGACCTTGGGCGTGCAGCGCGCCCACGATCTCGAGCGCACAACTGCTGGTCACAACCCAATCCGCACGCGCCTTGACGGCTGCGCTGGTGTTGGCGTATACCACCACCGTCCGTTCAGGGTGTTCATCACAAAAGGCGCCGAAAGCGTCAATCGGACAGCCCAAATCGAGCGAGCATGTGGCATCCAAATCGGGCATCAGGATCGTCTTTTCAGGGCTCAGGATCTTGGCGGTCTCGCCCATAAACCGAACACCCGACACCACGAGCGTCTGGGCAGCATGGTCACGCCCGAAGCGCGCCATCTCAAGGGAGTCACTGACAATACCCCCCGTCGCCTCTGCGAGGTCCTGTAAATCAGGGTGGACGTAGTAGTGCGACACCATGACGGCATTGCGCGCTTCCAATAGTGCCTTGATTTCTTGCTTCAGGGCCTGTCGCTCGGCTTGCGATGGCTCAGTGGGCACACGCGCCCACGCATGCTGCGTTGGGCACGCGGGTTGTTCGTAAGCGACGTCGATGGTGCTCATGGTTTCGGCTCAGGGGGCGAAATTGGACGGACCGTTATTTTCACACACCCGCGAAACGCATCGAAAAGTCGGTGGCTTTGACGTCTTTCGTCAACGCCCCGATTGAAATCCGGTCAACCCCCGTCTGGGCCAATGCAGTCAAGCCCGCCAACGTGACGCCACCTGAAATCTCCAACACCGCTCGGCCGTCAGCGATAGCCACCGCCTCGCGCAGTTGGGGTAGGGCCATGTTGTCCAACAAGATCATGTTGGCGCCGCAAGCCAGTGCTTCGCGCAGCTGGTCGAGGGTCTCAACCTCAATTTGAACAAACTTCACGTTCGGTTTTTTAAGCGTCAATTCGTAGGCCGCACGCAGGGCCGCCGTCACGCCACCAGCGGCAGCAATGTGGTTCTCATTGATCAAAATAGCATCAAACAGGCCCAGCCTGTGGTTCGCACCACCACCCACAGCA
>JALQVQ010000151.1 GCA_023260315.1 Burkholderiaceae bacterium | reverse complement strand
AATTCTTTAAACCAAATATTATTCCACCAGCCAGCAGTACCAACACGTTTGTCTGAAACGCCAAGCTCGAATGAAACACCAATTGTATCCGCGCCAGAACCAAAGGCAGTTGAAATACGTGTTGCTAAACCATAACCTGATGAAGCACCAATAATTAAAACTTTTTTTGGACCTTCATATTTACCTTGTTGTTTTACAAACTCAATTTGGCGTGCCTCTTCAGCGACGAAGAAGAAGTAATTCACCACATGTTCAGGCTGACCCGTGAATTTCTTACGCAGTGTTTCATCCTGCGTTGCCACGCCAACGGGGCAAGTGTTCAAGTGGCATTTGCGCATCATGATGCAGCCCTCGACCACCAAGGGAGCTGTGGCAAAACCGAACTCATCAGCACCCAAAAGAGCACCGATCACAACGTCTCGACCGGTCTTCATTTGACCGTCGGCTTGAACACGAACGCGACCGCGCAGACGATTCAAAACCAAGGTCTGCTGGGTTTCGGCCAATCCGATTTCCCATGGACTGCCCGCATGCTTGATTGAGGACCAAGGCGATGCGCCCGTGCCACCGTCGTGACCTGCGATAACGATGTGATCAGACTTCGCTTTCGCAACACCAGCGGCAATGGTTCCAACACCAATTTCAGACACCAGCTTCACGCTGATGCTGGCAACAGGATTCACGTTCTTCAGATCGTGGATCAACTGCGCCAAGTCCTCAATGGAGTAGATGTCGTGGTGGGGTGGCGGCGAAATCAAGCCCACGCCTGGCACTGAATAACGCAACGCGCCAATGTATTCACTGACCTTGCCACCCGGTAACTGACCGCCCTCACCCGGCTTGGCACCCTGGGCCATTTTGATCTGAATTTGATCGGCGCTGGCCAGGTACTCTGTGGTCACCCCAAAGCGGCCCGAGGCGACCTGCTTGATACGTGAACGCAGTGAATCACCGGCCTTCAAAGGAATGTCCACCTCGACACGGCTTTCACCGATGACCGAACGGAGCGACTCACCATCCGTGATCGGGATGCCTTTGAGCTCATTGCGATAACGCGCGGGGTCCTCACCACCTTCACCGGTATTGCTCTTACCGCCAATGCGGTTCATGGCAATCGCCAAAGTCGCGTGTGCCTCTGTTGAAATAGAACCCAGCGACATCGCACCCGTCGCAAAGCGTTTAACGATTTCAGCAGCGGGCTCAACCTCATCAATTGAGATGGCTTTGCTTGGGTCAAGCTTGAACTCAAACAGCCCGCGCAGTGTCATTTGGCGACGGGTTTGGTCGTTGATGATTTGCGCGTACTCTTTGTAGGTGTTCCAGTTTTTAGACCGCGTGCTGTGCTGCAGTTTTGCAATCGCATCCGGGGTCCACATGTGCTCTTCGCCCCGGGCACGCCACGCGTACTCGCCGCCGGCATCCAGCATGTTCGCCAGTACAGGGGCGTTGCCAAAGGCAAGCGCGTGCATTTTGAGGGCCTCTTCAGCCACCTCGAAAACGCTAATGCCTTCGACGCGACTGGGTGTGCCGCTGAAGTATTTGCTGATGAGGTCACTGTTCAAGCCAATGGCTTCAAACAACTGGGCGCCACAATAGCTCATGTAAGTTGACACGCCCATCTTTGACATGATCTTTGAGAGACCTTTGCCAATCGCCTTGATGTAGTTGGCGATCGCTTTATCAGCCGACAAATCGCCGGGCAACTGCGCGTGCAGTTGCTCAAGTGTTTCCATCGCGAGGTAGGGGTGGACGGCTTCAGCGCCGTAACCTGCCAGCACGGCAAAGTGATGAACCTCGCGTGCTGACGCGGTTTCAACCACCAAACCGGTTGAGGTACGCAGGCCCTCACGAACCAAGTG
>JALQVQ010000073.1 GCA_023260315.1 Burkholderiaceae bacterium | reverse complement strand
TGCAGCTGCCCTCCGCAGCCAAACTGAGGGGGAAGTAAAAGCCGGCCTCTGCGACGGCCTCTTGCAACGTTTGCAGCACACAGCCGGCTTCAGCGGTCACGGTGAGATTTTCGGGGTCGATGGCGCGGATGCGGTTCATGCGCCCCAGGCTCAAAACGATTTGGGTGCCTGATTCATCGGGTACTGAGCCGACAACCAAGCCGGTGTTGCCGCCTTGGGGCACGATGGCAATTGCATGCGCATCACAGACCGCCACCACCGCTGCCACTTCGTTGGTGTTGCCCGGACGCACGACAGCCAACGCTTGGCCTTTCGCGCGCTTACGCCAATCGTGGGTGTAGGCTGATAAATCGCCTTCGGTGAGCACATAGGCGTCGCCAACAATGTGGCGGAATGCCGCGAGTGCTGCCGCCTTGTCAGGTGTCATATCCGCGGTGGGGGGAGTAGATTGCGCCATGGTGTTGTTTAGTTAGTAGGCGTTTCAGTTGGTGTGGATGCGGGGGAGGCCACGCTGGCTAACCGCCAGCGCACGTGCAACGCAACCGCAACAAACAAGGCCAAGCACAAGGCAGTTTGCACCAAGGCCAAACCAGCGGACAAACCCGTGTCCGACCACGCGCGCACGACGCCTTCGGTGAAGTAAAGCCAGATCAACAGACTCATCCAACGGTAGGTATACATGCGGTTTTTCAGCAGTCCAGCCAATGGGAAACACAGAGGGATGACTTTGATGGCCCAAAAAGACCCCCCGGGACGCAACGGGGCCAACCACAGTTCCCAAGCCAATCCCACCACAATCAATCCGATCAAACTGGCCACGGCGGCAGTCCGTGTGGCCCGAATTTTGGTGCTGGCAACCGCGGCGGTGTAGGGCGCATTGAGGGAGGTGTCTGGGGGCATGGGCTGTGGATGTAAAAAGGGCGGTTGCAACAATTGCCATCGGTCATTTTGGCAGATGAAAGTGGCATGATACCGAGATGGGTAAATGGCATTCAGGTACGGAAAAATGGCGCCTTTTTTGGCAGGACGTTCGACGCGACCTGGCACGGTTTCCATGGCGCAACACGGCGTTGACCCTGCGCGAACGCTTTCGGGAAGATCGGTTAGGCGAAACGGCCAGTAGCCTGACCTTCACAACCGTGATGGCCTTGGTGCCGCTGTTTACGGTGGCGCTGGCCATTTTCAGTGCCTTACCCGCCTTTGCCAACCTCGAAACGAGTGTCGAAAATTGGTTGATCCAAAGCCTGGTTCCCAGTGAGATTGCGCGCTCGGTGCTCAAGTACCTGCACCAGTTTTCCAGCAAGGCGGGCCAGCTGGGGTGGTTGGGTGCTGGGGTATTGTTGGTCACGGCGCTCGCTTTGATCCTCACCATTGACCGCAAGCTGAACGATATTTGGCGGGTTCGCGAACTGCGCCCGTTCTCGCAACGGGTTCTGACGTATTGGGGCGTCTTGACGTTGGGTCCGCTGTTGTTGGGGGGCAGCATCAGTTTGACCACCTACCTGTTTACGGCGAGCAACGGCGTGCTCCTAGGCTACGTGTGGTTGCTCGATCTGTTTGAGTATCTGGTAGTGGTGGTGGCCTTGGCGTCACTGTATTACTTCGTACCCAATGGCAAGGTGCGTTGGAGTCACGCGTTCATTGGCGGCTTGTTAATGGCGATCGGCCTGGAGGTGGTGAAGCGCTTGTTGGCCATCTACATCAAGGCCACGCCGACGTTCTCAGCGGTTTACGGCGCCTTCGCCACGGTCCCCATTCTGCTGGTTTGGCTGTACATG
>JALQVQ010000114.1 GCA_023260315.1 Burkholderiaceae bacterium | reverse complement strand
GTGTGCAAATGAATGGAACTCTGTTAACTACGAACATGTTCCTTCTAAGGCTAACTTGAACTACAAGGACGCTTTCTTGAAGCACGATGAAACACGTCGTCGCAAGTTCTTGGAAAAGGTTCTTAACGGAGAAGCTAAGATTAACTCTGGCGTTAACTTCCCTCATGATGTAGTTCGCCAAGGCTTCACCGCGGATCATGCCGCGGTTAATTAACGGGAACATCCAATCAGTGAGCGTTGTTTCATCCATGCCCATGGCGGCCTTTTCCAATGCCGCCCCCGTGAGTCCGCTTGCGTGCAGCGCCGCGACAACGCTGCCCGCTGAGGTCCCGACCACCAGATCCACCGGTACCCCCGCCTCCTCCAACACCTGCAACACACCCACGTGCGCAAAGCCGCGTGCAGCGCCACCGCCCAACGCCAAAGCAATACGCGGCGGCACAAGAATTTCAACCACCTCAGACGGCGGCACCACAGGCTCAGGTACTTTGGTTGGAGCCACCGTGCAAGCCACCACCGAGAAAGTCAGCGCAAGCACCAAGCCTAGACGGCTCAGGGGATTCATCAAGGGAGTCATAAGGGAGACAGCAAGTCCGCAACAGTCAGCGAAGTCGCTACTTTAGCCGCGCTCGCGACTTGCGGTTTGGTTTACACTTTTCGACATGTATCTGACGTTTACGTTAACGTCAATCAAACACAAACCACCATCTAATCGCAAGGAGCACGTCATGGACATTCAATCAACCGTATTCATCGTCACTGGGGGTGCCTCTGGGCTGGGCGAGGGCGCGGCCCGCATGCTGGCCGAAAACGGCGCAAAGGTGGTGATCGCCGATATGCAGGTTGAAAAAGGCCAAGCAGTGGCCGCTTCCATTGGGGGCACGTTTGTCAAATGTGATGTCAGCAGCGAGGCAGACGCCCAAGCCGCCGTGGACGCCGCAACGAAAATGGGCCCGCTGTTCGGTTTGATCAACTGCGCGGGCATTGCCCCGGCCGAAAAAACCGTTGGCAAATCAGGCGCGCACAGCCTGAGCACGTTCAGCAAAACCATCAGCGTCAACCTGGTTGGTTCATTCAACATGATCCGTTTGTGTGCCGAGGCCATGAGCCAGAACACACCGCAAGCGACGGGTGAGCGCGGCGTGCTGATCAGCACGGCTTCTGTAGCCGCGTACGATGGACAAATCGGGCAAGCCGCTTACAGCGCATCCAAGGGCGGCATTGTGGGCATGACCCTGCCCATTGCGCGAGACTTGGCGCGCAACGGCATTCGTAACATGACTATCGCCCCAGGTATCTTCGGCACGCCCATGCTGTTTGGGATGCCACAAGAAGTGCAAGACGCATTGGCCGCGGGTGTCCCCTTCCCCAGCCGCTTGGGAACCCCTCAGGACTACGCCAAATTGGCCAAGCACATCATCGAAAACGACATGCTGAACGGTGAGGTGATTCGCTTGGACGGCGCGATTCGTTTGGCGCCACGTTAAGGGACGCATCACGGCCTGCGCTTCGCGCACAATATAGCCGTGGCCATACCCCAATCATTCATCCAAGACTTGCTGGCGCGCACCGATGTGGTGGACGTGGTGGGGAAGCACGTCCAATTGAAGCGCGGGGGCGCGAACTACATGGGCCTGTGCCCATTCCACGGTGAGAAGTCGCCATCGTTCTCCGTCAGCCCATCCAAGCAGTTTTATCACTGCTTTGGTTGCGGTAAAAATGGCAACGCCATTGGCTTCTTGATGGACCACACAGGCGCCTCGTTTGTCGAGGCTGTGCAGGATCTCGCTCAGCAACTCGGTGTAACGGTACCCGAGGAGCAAACATCCCCAGCCCAGCGCGCGCAAGCCGCCGAGCAACGGTCACGACACAGCCAGCTGGTCGACACCATGACGCAGGCGGCGACAGGCTACCAAAAAGCGCTAAAAGGCAACGCCCGTGCGGTGGAATACCTCAAAAACAGAGGTCTGACAGGTCAAATCGCCAAGACCTTTGGTCTGGGCTACGCACCCGAGGGTTGGCGTTTCCTGTCAACGGTATTGCCGGACTACCACGACAGCAAACTGGCCGATTGCGGCATGGTCATCGTCTCCGAGAACGAGACCAGCGATGGCTCCGAGGAGAAACGATACGACCGTTTTCGCGATCGCATCATGTTCCCTATTCGCAATGTGAAAGGAGAAGTCATTGGGTTCGGTGGGCGCGTGCTCGACAAGAGCGAACCGAAGTACCTCAACTCGCCCGAGACCCCCCTGTTCTCGAAAGGACGTGAGCTTTACGGTCTGTTCGAGGGGCGCACGGCAATGCGCGAGCGGGGCTATGCGCTGGTCACAGAGGGGTACATGGACGTTGTTGCGCTCGCGCAAATGGGTTTTGGAAATGCCGTTGCAACACTGGGTACAGCCTGCACCCCAGAGCACATCCATAAACTTTTCCGTTTCACCCACAACATCGTGTTCAGCTTTGACGGCGACGCGGCGGGTCGACGCGCCGCGCGAAAAGCCCTTGAGGCCGCCCTCCCCCACGCGACAGACACGCGAACGCTCAAGTTCCTGTTTTTGCCCAGTGAACATGACCCCGACAGCTTCATCCGAGCCAATGGCGCACCGGCCTTTGAGCAAGCCGTAGCCAGCGCAACGCCGCTGAGTCAATTCTTCATCGATGTGGCGGCACAAGACGTCGACTTGAATCTGCCCGAGGGCCGCGCACACTTTTTAACGCAAGCGCAAGCGCTGTGGCAGGCGCTACCCGACGGGGCGCTGAAGCGACAAATGCTCGGCAGCATTGCCGACCAAGCGCAGCTGGGCGGCAATGAGGTCCTTGAGTTGTGGCAGGGTCCATCCCCAAACCGCTCAGGCAAACGCTGGAGCGCACCAACCGGGAATACCAGTACCACGGCCGGTAATGGCATGGGTGCGCCAAACCAAATCAACGCCGCCAGCAATCAGGGCCGTGCTTACGGCAAGCAGGCATGGCAACCGCGCGCGGGCGCATCCGGACGAGGCAGCGTGACCAGCCGCGCTGACCATGTCGCCCGGATCGTCCTAACGCACCCCGCGGCCTGGGGGTGGCTCAGCACCGAAGACCAACACATGCTCGCCGAATTACCGCCGCCGCACGGTCCCCTGTTCACTTGGTTGGAAAGTCAATGGCACGACCATGGCGCACAGCCATGGGCAGCCCTACAGGTAGCGATTCAATCGCATGCATTTTCAAATCATGCCCTCCGACTGGTTGCACAAGCCGACACCCTCGGGAGCGAGAATGAAGCCGAAACCCGTGCAGAGCTGGAGCAGCTCCTCAAGCGAATGCTTATCGAGCACCTCAAGCGCGAAGAAGGTCTAGCCATTGAAGCCGGCGAGAGCGATCGTTACAAGGCGCTGCAGGCGCGACGCTTGGCGCTGCAGTCGGCGGCATCAGGCGGGTAATTTTTCATTGACCTCAACGACTTAGGCAGTCGATTTGGTATAATCCTCGTTGCTAAGCAAGCGCGACAGCAGCACCTCCGGAACACGGCACCGACCCCCATCGGTCGGCGGGCAACAGGCCCGGCCACTCCACCCCGCAAGGACTGCACTCCAAATGATCGCCCAAACAGTTTGCAAAGCCTTCCCTTTTTAGGCCGCAAGGCCATCCATCATGACGTGTTGACGTGTCGTCATTGACGCACGCTTGACCGCGTTTAGGAGGT
>JALQVQ010000266.1 GCA_023260315.1 Burkholderiaceae bacterium | reverse complement strand
GGTGTGCGAAGAGGAAGGCGTAGTTCATCTCACCTGTGCCGGGTTCGTGACGCCCCGGGTTGTCGGCCAGTTGGATGTGCGCAATGCGCGCCAGGTGCTTCTCAACGGTGGCGGCCAACTCACCCTCCATGCGCTGTGCATGGTAGAGGTCGTATTGCACATACACGTTGTCGTGGCCGACTTCATCCAGAATCTCTAGGGCCTGCGCGGTTCGATTCAAGTAAAAACCGGGGATATCAAAGGTGTTGATCGGCTCAATTAAGAGCTTCAGGCCCGCTGCATTCAGGGCCTGCGCGGCAAACCGGAGGTTGTCGATGAAGGTTTGCTTGAGCCGCTCTGGCGCGACATCGGGCGGGGCCTTACCTGCCAAGCAATTGAGCTGCTTAACACCCAAGGTCTGCGCATACTGCACGGCCTTGTGGACACCGGCACGAAACTCGTCAACACGGTCGGGCAGACAGGCAATGCCTCGCTCACCCGCGTCCCAGTTACCAGCAGGCAAGTTATGCAGCACCAACGTGAGGTTGTTGGTTGCCAAGCGTTCAGCAATCACCTCGGCGGGCCATGCATACGGGAAGAGAAACTCGACCGCTTGAAAGCCGGCCTTGGCGGCCAGCTCGAAGCGATCTAGAAAATCCACCTCGGTAAAAAGCATACTGAGGTTAGCGGCAAATTTGGTCATGGGTCGTGGTTCTCCTGCGTTCAGTCCAACAGGCCAGCAAGCTCTAAGCCTTTGGCGCCTTCTGGATGGCGACAATCGACCGGCTCAAACTCGTTGATGGCGTTGATTTCGGTTCCCATGGCGATGTTGGTGACTTTTTCAAGAATCACTTCGACCACCACGGGCACGCGGAATTCCCGCGCCATAACCTGCGCTTCTTTCAACGCAGACCCGATTTTTTCGGGATCAGTCACGCGTACAGATTTGCAGCCCAGCCCCTGAACAACGGCCTGGTGGTCAACACCGTATCCCTTGAGGGTTTGGTCATCGACGTTCTGGTTGTCAAAGGCGAGTTGCACGCAGAAATCCATATCGAAATTACGTTGCGACTGGCGAATCAAACCGAGGTAGCTGTTGTTGACCAAGACCTGCACGAAAGGCAGACGGAACTGCGCGCCAGCGGCCAGCTCTTCAATGAGGAACTGAAAGTCGTAGTCACCAGCCAGGCCCACCACGGTGCGGGTGGGGTCAGCGGCCACGACACCCAAGGCGGCTGGCAATGTCCAGCCCAAGGGGCCAGCTTGACCACAGTTGATCCATTGGCGCGGGCCATAAATATGGAGGAACTGTGCGCCCGCAATCTGCGAGAGCCCGATGGTTGAGACATAAATGGTGTCGCGCGGGAACGCGGCATTCATCTCTTCGTAAACGCGCATCGGCTTGATGGGGGTTTCGGTGTAGTGCGTTTTGCGCAGCATCATCTGCTTACGCTCGGTGCATCGTTTTGACCATTCGCTGTAGTTTTTAAGGGTGCCAGCAGATTGACGCTCACGGGCTGCTTGCACAAGCAACGAGAGTGCGGCTTTTGCATCGCTGACGATGCCAAGGTCGGGCATGAAGACACGGCCAATTTGTGTGGGCTCAATGTCAATGTGGACAAAGGTGCGGCCCTTGCAATACACCTCGGTGGAGCCAGTGTGGCGGTTGGCCCAGCGATTGCCGATACCCAGAACGAAGTCGCTGGCCAGCATGGTGGCGTTGCCATAGCGGTGGCTGGTTTGCAGACCCACCATGCCAGCCATCAGCGGATGGTCGTCAGGAATGGTGCCCCAGCCCATGAGCGTGGGGATCACAGGCACGCCCGTGATCTCGGCAAATTCAACGAGTAGATCGCTTGCATCCGCATTGATGATGCCGCCGCCGGCTACGATTACCGGTTTCTCACTGGCCATGAGCATGTCGAGCACTTTATCGACTTGCTTCCGATTAGCCGATGGTTTGTAAACCGGCAGGGGTTCGTAAGTGTCGATGTCAAATTCAATCTCGGCCATTTGCACATCAAACGGCAAGTCGATGAGTACCGGGCCAGGGCGACCAGAGCGCATGAGGTGAAAGGCTTGCTGAAAAGCGCGTGGCACCTGAGCAGGCTCACGCACAGTCACGCTCCATTTGGTCACTGGCTTACTGATGGACTCGATGTCCACCGCTTGAAAGTCTTCTTTGTACAAGCGAGCGCGCGGCGCTTGACCCGTGATGCAAAGAATTGGGATGGAGTCAGCAATGGCGGAGTAAAGGCCTGTAATCATGTCGGTGCCTGCCGGTCCGCTGGTACCGATACACACGCCGATGTTGCCTGCTTTGGCGCGGGTGTAGCCCTCCGCCATGTGCGAGGCGCCTTCAACATGCCGAGCCAAAATGTGTGCAATGGATTCGCGCTCACGCAGGGCGGCGTATAGAGGGTTGATAGCT
>JALQVQ010000237.1 GCA_023260315.1 Burkholderiaceae bacterium | reverse complement strand
ACAACTGCGCCTGCGTCGGGGGCTGCGTTGGTGTTGACGAGGGTTACGGCGGTTGCATTCATGAGGAGACTCCAAAAAAGGGCGTTTCTTAACGCGATGGGTGAACTATAGGGTCAACCCTGAGATTCCTCTAATTTATCTTTATGATGGATACCATTCATAAATGATATAGTTTGAGCATGAAGCCCGTCAACTTTCGCCAACTCGACCTGAACCTGCTGCGCGTCTTTGATGAGGTGATGGCCGAGCGCAACTTGACGCGCGCAGCCGACAATCTCGCCATGACGCAACCGGCTGTGAGCAACGCGCTGCGACGTTTGCGCGAGGCCCTACAAGACGATTTGGTGCGCCGAAACGGCTACGGCGTTGAGCCTACGGCGAAGGCTTTGGCATTGTGGCCAACCGTGCGTACGGCCCTTGCCCAACTGCGCGAATCAGTGGCGCCGGGTATGTTTGAGCCCTTAACCGCACAGGACACGTTCATCCTCGCCATGTCAGATGCCACGGCGGCTAAGCTGATGCCCGCACTCGTTGACCGCCTGAACCAAGCAGCGCCCAACATCAGCATGCGGGTACTGCCACTGACCACGCGCGACCCCCGTGCCATGATCGAGCGCGGCGATGCTGACATGGCCATCGGCCATTTCCCGGGTGTGATGGCCGAACTCAATGCCGTTCACTTACACGAGGCCACACCCATCTTTTTTCATCAGCGCCTTTATAGCGGGCGTTATGTGGTGGTCATGCGCCATGACCACCCGCTTGCGAGCAAGCCCACTTTGACGTTGAACGATTACTGCAACGCGCGGCATTTATTGGTGAGTTTTTCCGGGCGCCCATTTGGCTTTGTCGATGAGGCGCTGCGCATGGTGGGGCGACAACGCCGCATTGTGATGACGGTTAACCAATTCTTCACCGCCGGTCGGGTGGTGGTGGCATCGGATGTGTTGACCGTTTTGCCCGAACATTTTGTAGAAACAACCGGGATGGGCACACAACTGTTGGTGCGCGAACTGCCCCTCAAAGTCCCCGACGTGCACGTGGACGCCCTGTGGCATCGCCATACGCATCAGCGGCCCGCACAGGGTTGGTTGTTGGAGACGATCAAGACATGCGCAGCGCAAAGTGCATAGCACCCCTGTCTGTGCGGCATACTCGGTGCACGACTCCTTAACCCCAACCTTGGCTATCCATGAACGTACTTGTTTTAGGCGCTGGCATCATCGGTACCAGCACCGCCTGGCACCTTCAAAAGCTCGGACATAACGTCACGCTGGTTGACAGACAAGCCGACGCGGCGCTTGAAACCAGCTTCGGCAACGCCGGACAAATATCGGTGAGCTACTGCGAGCCTTGGGCCAGCAAGGGCGCACCACTCAAGATACTGAAGTGGATGTTTGACGACACGGCACCACTGCTCTTCCGACCCCAGTTCGATATGGCGCAGTGGTTGTGGGGACTCAAGTTTCTGCGTGAGTGCACGGATGCGGCGTTTATGCGCAACGTTAAAAATTTAGTCGCTTTGGGTGCGTACAGCCACGAGACGCTGAAGACCATGGTGGCCACGACCGGGATCCGTTATCACCGCCTTGAAAAAGGCATTGGCCATTACTTTACCGATGCAAAGGCGTTTGCCCAGGTGGATGCATCGGCCTCACTCATGCGCACGCTCGGCGTCGAGCGGCGCGTGGTGACGCGTGAGGAGTTGTTAAAGATTGAGCCGGCGCTGACACCGTTTGCACACCAAATCGTTGGTGGCACTTACACCGCATCCGACGAATCGGGTGATGCACGCCTGTTCACACAAGGGCTCGCCAAAGACTTCATCACGAATGGCGGCGTGGTGCGATTTAAACAAGCCATTGAGCGCCTCCACCGCGCCGACGATCAATTGACCCACGTCACACTGCGCGATACCGAAACAGGCGAACGGGAGTCCATCAAAGCGGATGCTTATGTGGTGGCGTGTGGCTCATACACCGCGCCGCTTTTGCGCGCCGCTGGCGTGTCGGTTCCGATTTACCCGGGCAAGGGTTACAGCGCAACACTGAAAATTCTTCGGCCCGAAGCGGCACCCGATGTCAGCGTGATCGATGACACGCGCAAATGTGCGATGACACGCATGGGCGACCATTTGCGCGTGGCCGGTACGATTGAACTGGCGGGTCTCAACCTTGACCTCAACACGCCGCTGGCGCAGAGACGATGCGCGATGTTGACAGCGCGGGTCGAGGAGGTGATGCCTGGTGTTGTCGATACACGATCAGTTGCCGACGGCGGGGACCCCCAATTTTGGTGTGGCCTGCGCCCCGGTGTGCAGGGCCTGTCGGAAAATATTCGCGTGAAATCGGTGGTGGGACGGTTTTTGGAACACA
>JALQVQ010000206.1 GCA_023260315.1 Burkholderiaceae bacterium | reverse complement strand
GTCTTCGTGATTGGTGATGTCTCGCTGAACACGCTGGTCGACTTTCGTTTCTCGCGCCGGTTTGAAGGGCAACGCGGCGAGCACGGTAAAGGCTCTGACCTCTTCGGTGCCAAGGGTGCCGATGTGTACCTCAAGATGCCGATTGGCACGGTCATAACGGATGCGGAAACCGGTGAAGTGATCATGGAGGTTTTGGTGCCCGATGAGCCCTTCATTTTGGCCAAAGCGGGTGATGGCGGTTTCGGCAATATGCACTACAAAAGCTCGACCAATCGCGCACCACGCCAGAAAACCTTGGGTTATCCCGGCGAGCGCAAGACCGTTCGGTTAGAGCTGAAAGTTTTGGCGGATGTCGGGTTACTGGGTATGCCCAATGCGGGTAAATCGACCCTGATTGCAGCGGTCTCCAATGCGAAACCAAAGATTGCAGACTATCCCTTCACGACACTCCATCCCAATTTAGGTGTGGTTCGCGTTGCCCCTGAAAAAAGTTTTGTTATCGCGGATGTGCCCGGCCTGATTGAAGGCGCCGCCGAAGGTGCTGGCTTGGGGCATCAGTTTTTGCGCCATTTGCAACGCACACGGTTGTTGCTGCACGTCATTGACATGGCACCCTTTGATGATGGTGTCGATCCCGTCGCACAGGCAAAGGCGATCATCGCCGAGCTAAAAAAGTACGACAAAGCCCTCTATGACAAACCGCGATGGGTTGTCCTCAACAAACTTGATATGGTGCCTGAGGCTGACCGCACCGCTTTGGTCGCCGACTTCGTCAAGCGCCTGAAATACAAGGGCCCTGTTTTTGAAATTTCGGCGCTCACGCGAGAAGGTTGTGAGACGCTCATGCTCTCCGTATTCGAGCATGTCGCGAAAGTGGCCAAGTCAGAGCAGCCGCATGTTGCGGTAGATCCTCGTTTCGATGTTGCCAAAGACGGCAGTTTGAAAGCGCGGAAAGACAAGCTCCCCGAGGATCTGGCGAGCGATCCCCGCTTTAGCAACTGATCCCAGATCACCTTCCCCCTTTTTAGCCCTATCTTCAAATAGCACTCATTATGTTCGGTCAACAAACCGTTGAGCAACTGGCTGTGTTGCGTCAGGCCAAGCGTGTGGTCGTTAAAGTGGGATCAAGTCTTGTCACCAACGACGGCAAGGGCATTGACGAGCAAGCGATCGCACACTGGGCGCGTCAACTTGCAGCCCTGGTTGGTCAGGGTCGCGAGGTCATCATGGTCAGCAGTGGCGCAGTTGCTGAGGGGATGAAGCGCCTCGGTTGGCGCAAGCGACCCAGCCAAGTGCACGAATTGCAAGCGGCAGCGGCTGTGGGTCAAATGGGGTTGGTACAGATGTACGAATCAAAGCTCAGCGCCTTTAATGTTGGCAGTGCACAGGTGCTTCTGACACATGCCGATTTGGCTGACCGCGAGCGATACCTCAATGCCCGGTCAACGCTCACGACGTTGTTGGAGCTGGGTGTGGTACCCGTGATCAACGAGAACGACACCGTTGTAAACGATGAGATTAAGTTCGGCGACAACGATACGCTGGGCGCTTTGGTGGCGAACTTGGTTGTCGCCGACGCGCTGATTATCCTCACCGACCAAGCGGGGCTCTACACCGCGGATCCACGCCGAGATCCAACAGCCACATTTGTCCACTCAGCGCCTGCTGGCGATGCGCGGCTTGAGGCAATGGCCGGTGGCGCGGGAAGCTTGATTGGTAAGGGCGGGATGATCACCAAGGTTTTGGCAGCGAAGCGCGCCGCCGCGTCCGGTGCAACGACGGTGATCGCATCGGGCCACGAGCCTGATGTTTTGCTAAGACTGTGTAACGGCGAGGCCATCGGTACATGGTTGATGGCGCAAACAGGTAAGAACCAGGCGCGCAAGCAATGGATGGCTGATCACTTGCAGATGCGTGGCGCTGTTGTCATTGACGCGGGCGCAGTCATCAAAGTCGCCACGGAAGGCAAGAGCCTGTTACCCATCGGCATGACGTCGGTGAAAGGCGATTTTTCTCGTGGCGATGTGATCGCGATTTTGGATGACGCTGGGCGTGAAATTGCCAGAGGACTTGCCAACTATGCCAGCGCTGAAGCCAAACTGCTCTGCCGTAAGCCCTCAGCCCAGTTTGAGCAATTATTGGGCTACGCCGCTGAGCCGGAAATGGTTCATCGAACCAATCTGGTACTGACGCATACCGCGCGCTGAGGCTCGTGCCTTAACGCAATGGCGCTGCGGCTGCCAAGCGTTCGATCAGAAGCGCTGGGGGGCCAAACACAATCTGCACATTGCAAAGCGCGTCACGACCCATCCGAAGTGCATAGCGACCTGGTGCCAGGCGCCATTCGGTCCATTCCGTGTTGCGTCGATCGCGCCACCCGTCACCGGCACGCCAATTCGCATAAATTTTGACCGTGCGATCCGCGCAGCGGATGCCTTCGTATTGAACGTTCATTGCACCGCTAGGGCTTTTAGCGACGAGAACGTAGCGGATCACACCATCCTCACCAACGGACAGCGTTTCAGGCACAACCCCGAAACTGAGGTTTGACCGAGCGGGGTTGTCCACTGGGATCAACGTGTCGGTTGCGAAGGCCTCGGGCGGGGCTTGCGGCTTCTCGACCCACGGTGCGTCGGGCTCGAAATTGGCGTTTTGAGCGCTAACAAACCCGCTGATAGCAGCCGCCAGGAGCGCGGCAGTGATGCGAGGCGTGATACGGGCAGTCATGAGGGGTCTGTACTGTGATTGGGATCAGGGTCAAAGGAGCCACCCGGGGGCAACGCCATCGTTTGTGGCAGCTTGGCGCCTTGCGGATGGCGAAGGGTTTGGTTGTCTCGCGGACGTGCGCCGCCACGCAGATAGCGGTTTCGGCCATCGGCACGGGGTAAGAATCGGGACAGCTCGGTGAGGGCCATTTCGTAAACCCCGCGCTTGAATTCGACGACGACATCCAGCGGCACCCAGTAATCATTCCAACACCAGGCGTCAAACTCGGGGTGATCCGTCGCGCGAAGGTTCAGGTCGGAGTCGTGACCGACAAGGCGCAACA
>JALQVQ010000201.1 GCA_023260315.1 Burkholderiaceae bacterium | reverse complement strand
GCACCCAGCTTATCGAACAGGTCAAACGCCTCGTTAACGACATGGTCAGGACGTGCGCCTGGCTTGTCGACTTTGTTGACAACCAAAATCGGGCGCAGGCCCAATGCCAGTGCTTTCTTGGTCACAAAGCGCGTTTGGGGCATAGGGCCTTCTTGCGCATCGATGAGCAATACGACACCGTCAACCATTGACAAAGCACGTTCAACTTCACCACCAAAGTCCGCGTGACCGGGGGTATCAACGATGTTGATGTGGGTCCCCTTCCAGCTCACAGCGCAGTTTTTGGCCAGAATGGTGATACCGCGCTCACGCTCAATTGCATTGTTGTCCATCACCGTATCGACGATTTTCTCGTGATCAGCGAACGTGCCAGACTGGCGTAGCAACTGGTCAACCATGGTTGTTTTGCCATGGTCAACGTGAGCGATGATGGCGATGTTACGAATAGGCGTTGTCATGAAAATCCTAAAGCTCTAAGACAATTAAAAATGAAAATCAGCAAGCCAATGCACATGCATTGGACTGCACCAAACTTTGTGCGACCTCGACCGGGCTCAGCAAGCGGGTTGGAATTAAGTCACCACCCTCGATATGGGCCGACCCGAGAAAAGCGCGGGGTTCATCACCCCACACCGCAACCAAATGTGAGCGCTCGGGCATTGACTGCTCCGCAGGCAAATCAGACGTGCGCAAGCGCACACCACTCAAAAAGCGCCCAGCCTGCTCGGGTGCCAAGCGCAGCGTATCGGCATCTTGCAACAGCGCCTCGACGGGCAACAGGGCCGCCAAACGGGCATCCTCAGTCATCGACTCCAACTCGGCAATCGTGGTGGTGCCGTACGCCGCACGCGTATCGCCGAGAGCGAAATAACCGGTGTGCGTTCGGCGCAAACTAGCAAGGTGCGCACCGCAACCCAGCGCGTGACCGATATCCTCACCCAACGTACGGACGTAGGTCCCTTTGGAGCAACGCACCGTCAGACGGATGCGTGACGGATCGGCAAGCGGTGCAAGTGTCAGCGCATGAATCGTGATGCGGCGCGGCGTCCGCTCAACCGTCTCGCCCGCACGGGCGTATTCATATAGTGGCTTACCGTCACGCTTGAGCGCCGAGTACATGGGTGGCAACTGGGTAATTTCACCCAGAAACTTTGCCGCAACCGCATCGAGGTCGGCCTGCGTAAAAACCGGTACTGGTCGGGTCTCCAACACCTCACCCTCGGCATCCGCCGTGGTTGTGGTGGCACCCAGTTGAACGTCGGCAATGTAGGCCTTATCGGCGTCTAAATGCATTTGGCTGAATTTGGTGGCCGCACCGAAACAAAGCGGCAAGACGCCCGTTGCCAATGGATCCAGTGTTCCGGTATGGCCCGCTTTTTCAGCGCGCAACAACCACTTCGCCTTTTGCAAGGCTTGGTTACTCGATAAACCGATGGGTTTGTCCAACAGCAACACCCCATGAACGGGACGCCGCTTGACCGAACTCCCCCGCTTCTGCGGTGAGCTCATGTTTATTCCTCTTTTGCGCGCGAGGAGACGGCCTTCGCAATCAGCGCATTCATATCCGCTGCATGCTCAAGCGTGCGGTCAAAGTGGAAGTGCAACGTTGGTACCGTGTGGATGTGCAGGCGCTTAAACAAACCGTTTCGCAGAAAACCTGCGGCTTGATTCAGCGCGAGCTCACATTGGTCAGCATCTCCAACCAACACACTGAAGAAGACCTTCGCATGCGCGTAGTCCGGCGTCACCTCGACCGCTTGGATCGTGACCATGCCCACGCGTGGATCTTTCAATTCACGCGCGATCAACTCTGACAAATCCCGCTGGATTTGATCCGCGACTTTAAAGCCGCGGTTAGGGGTTGATGATTTTTTAATCGCCATGGTTCGACCTTGTAACGTTCTGGGGATTAACCCAGCGTCCGTGCGACTTCCTTGATCTCAAAGAATTCCAAGATATCGCCTTCGGTGATCTCGTTGTAACCCTTGATGTTCAAGCCGCACTCGAAGTTCTCGCGAACCTCTTTCGCGTCATCCTTGAAGCGTTTGAGTGATTCAAGCTCACCGGTAAAGATGACCACGTTGTCGCGCAAAACGCGCAGCTTCGCGGTACGGCGAACCACACCACTGGTGACCATACAACCGGCGATCGCGCCAATTTTGCTGACACGGAACACCTGACGGATTTCAGCGTTACCGATAATTTCTTCACGCTTATCGGGTGTCAACATGCCACCAATGGCTGCCTTCACTTCATCGACTGCGTCATAGATGATGTTGTAGTAACGAACATCAATTTCGTTGTTCTCGGCTTGTTTCCGGGCACCGGCATCGGCACGCACGTTAAAGCCAATCACCACAGACTTCGAGGCAATCGCCAAGTTGATGTCGCTTTCACTGATACCACCAACGCCCGCCATCACGATCTGTACCTTGACTTCGTCGTTAGACAGTTTCAGCAAGGACGAAGCCAACGCTTCCTGTGAACCCTGCACGTCCGCCTTGATGATAAGGCTATTGACCTCATTGATTGTGCTTGTTCAAGATTTAATTTGAAGATCGTAGAAGATCGAATTATTGGTGAA
>JALQVQ010000187.1 GCA_023260315.1 Burkholderiaceae bacterium | reverse complement strand
TTAATGCGGCCTCTTTTTCTTTCAAAGCCTTTTTGACTTCTACCGCATCAGGAACACCAGCACCAAGCTTTGTGTAGTCGGCCTGTATTGCGTCTTTGAGTGCGGCTGGCTTTACGTCTTTGAACTTGGCGAGTAGGGCCTTCTGCGCCTTCTCTCGTTGCTCTCGCTTCTTCTCGGCGGCTGGGTCGTGGCTCTCGGGCTTCTTGATTCCATACGCGCGGAGCACATCGGAGAAAAACCGGCTTGTACGCTTTGCCAGCGCATCGGGTGAGACTGCCGGCTGGGCTTGCATATAACCCGACTGGAACAACTTTTGAGAGTGAACGTACATCGCCAGGGTGGGCGCGACACCCAGTTTGCGCCCGTAGGTCTCAACGGCTCCGGCTTGGGATGATTCGCCCAATACGCTGTCAGGCATCTTGCTGGCGCTCACCGCCGCGTTTGCCCAAGCACTCGGCGCGCTCATCGCAAAACCAGCGATGGATATGGACGGTGGCTTCGATCCCGTCTTGGCCTCTGCCATTCGGGTCACCACCGCGTTGCTGGCTTTGGTTGCAGTCGGGCTGATCCGTCCGCAACTGGGTCGCTCAACGCAACCCGTCAACCGACGCGTGCTGTGGCAAACAGCTGTGAGCGGTTGGGTCGGTATGGGACTCGGTGTGGGCCTGTTGCTGTGGTCTTTGCGCGAGGGCCCGGTGGGTAGCGCGGGGGTGTTGTCAGCCCTGTCTCCCGTGATCATCTTGCCGTTGCTCTGGCTCAAGTTTGGCCGCGCACCTGCCAGAGGCGCATGGCTGGGGGCTTTGCTGGCGATCCTCGGCGTCGCATTGGTCTTGCTGCGCTAGCCAAGGCATTCGGTGGGTACTAACTGAAACGCTCACGCATCGACGCCAGCCCCATCTCAGACAAGATCGCATCGATGCGGGCCTTGGCCTCGGGGTTTGAACGCCCCGTTCGTTTGGCCAAAATCAGCTCGTTCTTCATCGAGTGCTCCCAGCCAACCAACTCCGTAACCGTCACGTTGTAGCCATTTGCCTCAAGGCGCAGGCAACGCAACACATTGGTGATTTGGCTACCGAACTCGCGGGTGTGCAGCGGATGGCGCCACAATTCTGACAGCGGTGTTTTGGCCAATTTCAAACCACGGCTCTGACGCAAAACGCTGGCCATTTCAGCTTGGCAACACGGCACCACCACCATGGCTTTTGCTTGTCGGGCGAGACCAAAGCTGATCGCATCATCGGTGGCGGTGTCACAGGCGTGCAGGGCCGTCACCACATCGACAGTCTCGGGAATACGGGGATCGGTCATGGCCTGTGCGACCGTCAGGGCATAAAACCGCATGCGGTCGAACTGCAGATCGCGCGCCAACTCAGCCGAACGGGTCACCAACTCTTCGCGGCTCTCGACACCAATCACATCGCCAAAATCTAAATGCTTGAAGACCAAGTCGTACAAGATGAAACCGAGGTAAGACTTGCCGGCACCGTGGTCAACCAGACTCAGTGTTGTCTTGCCCTCGGCGATCTCGGTAATCAACGGCTCAATGAACTGAACCAAGTGATACACCTGCTTCAACTTGCGGCGGGTGTCTTGATTGATACGGCCGTCACGTGTCAGTATGTGGAGCGCTTTCAGCAACGCAACAGACTGACCTGGACGCAATTCGGGCAGCTGTTCGTTGAGTGTTTTAACAGGCGCTTTCGGGCCGCTTTTCGCGAGTTTTGACATACCGCCATCATAATGCTGGGAATGAATGAAACCCCCACACACGCTTACGAAGCGCTCACGCCAGACGTCATGCTTGACGCCTTGGCAACCACTGGTTTGATGGGGGATGGCCGCTTGATGGCCCTCAGCTCATATGAAAATCGCGTCGTTCAATGCCATCTCGACGATGCGCCCGATGGCGTGGGCAGCCCCGTTGTGGCCAAGTTTTATCGCCCCGAACGTTGGTCTGACGCGGCCATTGAGGAAGAGCATCAGTTTGCCTGGGCACTTGCGGATGCCGAGGTTCCCATGGTCGCACCGTTGCGATTGGGCGGCGAAACTCTGCATCACCACAACGGCTTCCGATTCTCAGTGAGTCCCAGCAAAGGCGGACGTCGCCCTGAACTCGATGACTGGGAGGTCCTCGAGTGGATCGGTCGCCTCATGGCGCGTCTTCACAATGTGGGCGCCAAGCAGGCGTTCGTTAATCGTCCGGCGTTAGATCCCATCACGTTTGGACATGCCTCCAAAGAGGCGCTGATTGCGCGACAGGCCTTGCCGCTGGAAGTTGAGGGGCGTTGGGTTGCCGCCTTCGATGGTGCGATGCAAGCGGTCCAGTCGGCTTGGGATGCTTTCAAGGGCGCGCACATCCGGCTTCACGGCGACTGTCACCCTGGCAATATTTTGTGGACACCCGCGCACGGTCCTCACTTCGTCGACCTGGACGATGCGCGGACCGGTCCGGCCATCCAAGATTTGTGGATGTTGTTATCCGGTGAGCGCCCTCAACAAACACAAGCCCTCAGCGCGATCCTTGAGGGCTACGAGCAACTGCGCCCCTTCGACCGCCGGGAGCTGGCTTTGATTGAGCCCTTGCGAACCCTGCGCATGATCCATTACAGCGCTTGGCTCGCGAGACGCTGGGATGACCCCGCGTTCCGCGCCAATTTTCCGTGGTTCGGAACCGCCGATTATTGGCACGGACAAATCGGGCTCATCCACGACCAAACGGAGGCCATGGAAAAGCCCCCGCTTCACGCCTGATCAGGTCAGCAACGCATTCACGCGGCGGACGTAGCTCGCGGGGTCCTCAGGCAGGCCACCTTCAGCCAACAAGGCCTGGTCAAACAGGATGTGCGCGAGGTCATCGAATGCGGTCGAGGTTTCGAGTTTCTTGACCAAGGCGTGATCCGCGTTGATCTCCAAAATCGGCTTCACCTCCGGTGCTTTCTGTCCCGCCTGCTTCAGCAAACGCGCCAACTGCGTTGAGTACTCCCCGTCCTCTACGACCAAACACGCGGGACTGTCCACCAAGCGAGTGGTGATGCGAACATCTTTGGCTTTGTCCGCCAAGGCTGTCTTGAGCTTGTCGAGCGTGGGCTTAAAGGTCTCAGCGGCCGACTCAGCAGCCTTTTTCTCCGCCTCGTCCTGTAACTTACCGAGGTCAACAGCGCCTTTGGCCACGCTTTGCATGGGGGTGCCGTCAAACTCATTCAAGAAAGACAGAGCCCACTCATCCACGCGATCAGTCATGAGCAAGACTTCGATCCCTTTCTTCTTGAACACTTCCAATTGGGGACTGTTGCGCGCAGCTGATTGGTTTTCAGCCGTGATGTAGTAAATCGCTTCTTGCCCCTCTTTCATGCGCGCCTTGTAATCGGCCAAGCTGACGGAGACGGTATCGGTGGTTGAGGTGGCGAAACGCAACAGGCCAGCAATTTTGTCGCGGTTGGCGAAATCTTCGCCAAGGCCTTCCTTCAAGACGGCACCAAACTCAGCGTAAAAAGCGTTGTAGTCCACCACGTCTTCGGCGTCTTCGTCAACGACCGTGGTCTCATCGGACTTTGCACCACTGCGCTTGGCCAAGTCCTCGATCATGGTCAGCACGCGGCGCGTGTTGCCCTCGCGGATGGCACGAACGTCACGACTCTCTTGCAACAACTCACGGCTGACGTTGAGCGGCAGATCGGCACTGTCAACAACGCCATGCACAAAGCGCAGGTAGTTGGGCATCAGCGACTCGGCCTCATCGGTGATGAACACCCGCTTCACATAGAGCTTGATACCCGGCTTGCTGTCACGGCTCCATAGGTCTTGGCGTGCTTTTTTCGGCACGTACAACAGCTGCGTGTACTCGGTGCTGCCCTCAACACGGTTGTGTGACCAAGTGAGGGGCTCCTCAAAGTCGTGGCTGATATTTTTGTAAAAAGCCTTGTACTGCTCAGCCGTGATGTCTTTTTTACTGCGCGTCCACAACGCGCTGGCAGAGTTGACGGCCTCCCACTCATCCTTTATGTCGTAGGTTTTCGTCTCTTCATTCCACTCTTCTTTGGGCATCTCGATGGGCAGACTGATGTGATCTGAGTAACGCTCGATCACCTGCTTCAACTTCCAACGATCCAAATATTCAGTTTTGTCGTCACGCAAATGCAGCGTAATGGCGGTGCCACGGGCGGCGCGTTCAATCGTGTCCACCTCAAACTCGCCCGTACCACCACTCACCCAGCGCACACCTTCAGACGCTGGCAAACCCGCACGGCGAGACTCAACGGTGATGCGCTCTGCAACGATGTAACCTGAGTAAAAGCCAACGCCAAATTGCCCAATCAGTTGCGAGTCTTTCTTCTGGTCACCCGTCAATTTACTGACGAAATCGCGCGTGCCACTTTTCGCAATCGTGCCCAAGTTGTCGATCGCCTCTTGGGCGCTCAAGCCAATACCGTTATCGGTGATGGTGATGGTTTTGGCTTCCTTGTCGAACGCAACGCGTATGGCCAACTCAGGCGCATCTTCGAACAACTCAGGCGCATTCAACGCCTCAAACCGGAGCTTGTCACACGCATCGGACGCATTTGATATCAGCTCACGAACAAAAATATCGGGGTTTGAATACAGCGAGTGCGTTACCAAGTGCAACAACTGGGAAACTTCTGCCTGAAAGGCATGGGTCTTTTTCGTCATACGGTGGGTTCTCTTTGACTTATCGGGTGAATGAACAAGCGCGCCACTTTTGGCGCCCCCAGGTAATTGGGGGTCGCTTTCGGGTTTTCAAGACCTGCTTAGAAGCGCTCGTGAGCGCCCAGGTAGCGCCACTGCCCCACGGGCAACTGGGCCAGGTTGATGGAGCCGATGCGCACGCGCTTAAGGCCAACCACCTTTAAACCGACCAGTTCGCACATCCGTCGGATCTGGCGTTTTTTACCCTCGCGCAGCACAAAACGTAACTGCTCTGTGTTTTGCCAACTGACCTTGGCAGGGCGCAGGCGCTGGTTATCCAGCGACAGCCCCTCGCGCAACAAGGCGAGACGATCTTCCGGAAAAACCGACTGCACATCGGTTTCGACCGGGGCGTCCTGCCCATCACCGATCCATTGCACGCGGACAAGGTACTCTTTCTCAATGTTGGAGTTCTCGCCAATCAAGGTGCGCGCAATGATGCCGTTTTGGGTGAACACGATGAGACCGGTGGAATCAATGTCCAGTCGGCCAGCCGGCGCTAAGCCGCGTGTAAAGCGCGCTTGAAAGCGGGTACGGGTGGGGTCTTCTGACCATTGT
Source organism: Burkholderiaceae bacterium (assembly GCA_023260315.1). Classification (GTDB taxonomy): domain Bacteria; phylum Pseudomonadota; class Gammaproteobacteria; order Burkholderiales; family Burkholderiaceae_C; genus RS62. The sequence continues at coordinate 4,564 of JALQVQ010000187.1, read as the reverse complement.
GATTGCGGACCAATCAAAGTGGCGGCGCTCTCATGGCCGTCCTCGGGGAGTCCGCTCACGTAGCCCATTGGCTTGTGCAAGAGGATGGTCACTTGCTGGGCCTGGTCCGCTTGGGCCTCTGGCGACACCTCAATGCGATCGGACTCAGACACGGTTTGCCCCATTTGACCCGGCTCACCGTTAACCAACACCCAACCGTTATCAATCCACTGATCACCCTCTCGGCGTGAGCACAAACCCAACTCGGCGAGGCGTTTGTTCAGGCGAATGCCGCCGGCTTTTTCCTCATCAGTTTTAGGCCCCATGTGATTGGCCGTCGACACGGGCGGCGCAACAGGTGTCAAGCGGCGTGGCGGCGTCATATCTCGGCGTGATGGCCCCTCGCGGTCGAAACGAACATCCGAGTGGTTGCGACGGTCTGAGCGGTCATCTCGCTGGAATCGATCCTGGTCACGCGGTGGCGCGCGGCGCGGCGCGGCGTCGCCCCCACCCAGCGCGCGCAAGGCGGCAGCGGCTTTACTCGCCAAGGACCCATCGTGACGGGCAGGCGCGTGGCGGGCAGGCGCACGGCGGTCGTCGTAGCGGTCGTCGCGGCGGCCGTCGCGGCGCGCCTGAGGCATCGGCGCCTCGGGACGCGACGCGGCAGCCTCCAGCTTGCGCAGAGCGGCTTGGGCGGCGCTGGCAATCGCCAGCTCCTCGGGCGACGGCTCACGCTTCACAAAGCGCGCCAAGGGGGCGCTGCCGCGTACTGGCTTTTTAGGCATCCGAGGATCGAACGGCGCGCGATTTGTTGGCCCCTCGCTTTTCTTTTTTTGGCGGGCATCGGCCGCGCGAAGGGTGGGTTTTGAGGTCATAAAGGGTAAAAAATAAAATCCAAAAAATCAGCCTTGCGTCGGCGACGACAACCCACCATCGGGTAACTCACCGTAGCGCAAAGCATCCAAATCCAACACACGCAAGCCGCCATACTCCACGCGAATCCAACCACACGCGGATAAGGTTTTGAGCGCCTCATTGACCCGCTGTCGTGACAGGCCGACCAAATAAGCCAACTCCTGCTGCGTGATGCGCAACAACTCAGCAACACCTGGGTAAAGCTTGGGCTCGAACATGGCCGCCAAATTCCGCGCCACGCGCAGGTCGGGACTGCCCATGCGGTCGATCTCACGGGCGGCAATGAATTGCCCCAACCGCTCGTTCAACTGCAACATCACAAACCGGTTGAAGCCCAGCGAATGCCCGATCAACCAGTCAAACATTTCCACCGAAATGCCCGCCACGCGACTCACGCGCAGGGCTTGAATGTTGTACCGGTAGGGCTCCCGCTTGAGCACCGTGCCCTCTCCAAACCAGCCCCCGGGCGCCACCCCGGTGAAGGTGATTGCGGAGCCGCGGCTATCGTCGTTACTCATTTTCAAGAGCCCCTCAATCAGGCCAAACCAGTAGGTCACTGGCCGGCCAATGCGCACCACATAGTCGCCTGGTTGGGCGATGGTGACCAACATGTCTTGACGCACATGCTGGCGCTCGTCCGCCGTCAACGCAGCGATCCAAGGTATTTGAACAAACTCGGCGTCCGACAAGGCGCGGGCGCGGTCTCTCAAGTTGGCGGCGGTACTCATAAAGGGGGTGAAATTCAAAAATTTAGGGAAAGTCCTAGTGGGGTTGCCCCTCTAATTGTCGTCGAACTGACAACCAAACGTCAAATGAAAGCCTAGTATTTGTTGAGTTTGAAAAAGAATAGCTGTCTCAGTGACAGACCAACGGAGTCAATTCATGCAACAGACTTTCCCCGGCTTGCTTATGGCACACGCTGGCCAACGCCCTGACGCGCCAGCCATGCGAGAAAAAGCCTTCGGTATTTGGCAAACATTGTCTTGGTCAAAATTGGCCGAAATGGTCACTGACATCGCTGGCGCCATGCACGAGGCAGGCTTACAACGTGGCGACCACATGGTGGTCATCGGCTCAAACCGCCCACGCCTTTACGCCACCATGCTGGCCGCTCAGTCGTTAGGCGCGATTCCTGTCCCGCTCTACCAAGACGCCGCCAGTGCCGAGTGCGTGTTCCCGATCAACAATGCCGACATCAAGTTTGCGGTCGTTGAAGACCAAGAACAAGTCGATAAGTTATTGGATGTGCGTGAGCAGTGTCCACAAATCGCGCGCATCATCTACGACGAACCCCGCGGCCTGCGCAAATATGACGAAGCCTGCCTGACCGCCATGGATGACTTCCTGGTTCAGGGAAAAGCCTTCACCCAAAAGAACCCGCAATTTGTGGCGGGCGAAATCGCCAAATGCCAACCCAGCGACGTGGCAGCCATGTTCTTCACCTCTGGCACCACAGGCAATCCGAAGGGTGTCGTTCACACGCACAACAGCCTGCTCGACCGCGCCAGTGTTGGCGCCCGCTTTGACAAACTGACGCCCGCTGACGAGGTCTTGGCCTACCTGCCACCGGCTTGGATTGGCCAGAATATTTTCAGCTACGCCCAATGGTTGGCGGTTGGCTACGTGGTGAACTGCCCCGAATCAGCGGCGACTGTCACGATCGATTTGAAAGAAGTCGGCCCCACCTACTACTTTGCACCACCCCGCGTATTTGAGGGCCTGCTGACGAGCGTCATGATCCGCATGGAAGACGCCGGCGCCATCAAACGCAAAATGTTCCACCACTTCATGGACCTGGCCAAACGCGTCGGCCCCGCGAAAATGGACGGCAAAGCGTTGGGCTTCTTGGATAGCCTGCACTACGCGCTGGGTGACCTGATGGTTTACGGCCCCCTTCGCAACAACCTCGGTATGTCACGTGTGCGCGTGGCCTACACCGCGGGCGAGGCGATCGGCCCCGACCTGTTCTCCTTCTATCGCTCCATTGGCGTCAACCTGAAGCAGCTTTACGGCTCAACTGAAACAGCTGTTTTTGTTTGCTTGCAGCCCGATCACCAAGCCAAAGCCGATACCGTGGGCGTGCCCTGCGAAGGCGTCGAAATCAAATTGTCCGAAAGCGGCGAAATTCTGGTCCGCTCACCCGGCCTGCTGCGCGAATACTACAAAAATCCGACCGCGACAGCCGAGGTGTTAACCGCGGACGGGTGGTATCACACGAGCGATGCTGGCTTCCTCGATGCGGACGGTCACCTGAAGATCATCGACCGCGTGAAGGACGTTGGCCGCATCAAGGGCGGCCGCTTTGATGGGGCGATGTTCGCACCCAAATACGTCGAAAACAAACTGAAGTTCTTCTCTTTTGTGAAAGAGGCTGTCGCATTCGGCGATCAGCGTGATCGCGTTTGCGTGATGGTCAACATCGACTTTGACGCCGTCGGCAACTGGGCGGAGCGCCAGAACCTCCCGTATGCAGGCTATACCGATCTGTCCCAAAAGGCTGCGGTGTACGACATGATCAAGGCGTGTGTTGAAAAGGTGAATGCCGACCTCAGCCGCGACGAAATGCTGGCCGGATCACAAATCAGCCGCTTCTTGATTCTGCACAAGGAACTGGATCCCGATGATGGCGAATTGACGCGTACCAACAAGGTTCGTCGCGGCTTCATTGCCGACAAGTACAGCGTCTTGGTGGATGGCTTGTACGCCGACAAGACAGAGCAATTCATCGAAACCCAAGTGAAATTTGAGGATGGCCGCACGGGCTCCGTCAGCGCGACGCTTCAATTGCGCGACGCCCAAATTTTTGAACCGGTCAAACAGGCCGCTTGAACCAGCGACACATTCATCATGAGTACACAAAAGATCGGTGACGTCATTCTTGACGTCGAGAACATCAGCCTGCGTTTCGGCGGCGTTAATGCGCTGTCAAACATTTCGTTTAACGTGCGCGAACATGAGGTGCGCGCCATCATCGGCCCAAACGGCGCTGGCAAAAGCTCCATGCTGAACTGCATTAACGGCGTGTATCAGCCACAAGAGGGGCAGATCACCTTCCGGGGGCAAACATTCAAGCACATGAACAGCCGGCAGGTGGCGGAAATGGGGATTGCCCGTACCTTCCAAAACTTGGCATTGTTCAAGGGCATGAGCGTGATCGACAACATCATGACCGGACGGAACCTTCGCATCAAAAGCAACTTGTTTTTGCAAGCGCTGCGCTTCGGCCCGGCCGAGCGCGAGGAATGCGAACACCGCGAATACGTTGAGCAAATCATCGACTTCCTTGAGATTCAAGCCTTCCGTAAAACGCCCGTGGGAACCTTACCTTACGGTCTGCAGAAGCGCGTTGACCTGGGCCGCGCCCTCGCCATGGAACCCCAAGTCCTGTTGCTCGACGAGCCAATGGCCGGTATGAACATGGAAGAAAAGCAGGACATGTCCCGCTTCATCTTGGATGTCAACGAGGAGTTCGGCACCACCATCGTATTGATCGAGCACGACATGGGCGTGGTGATGGATATTTCTGATCGCGTCGATCAGCGCCCTGTCCACCGTGAAGACGCCGGCGACCTCGGCATGCAGGTTGACGCGTCCCGTCGCCGGCGGCTTCGGCGCTATTCCGGTGAACGCCAGCGCCGTCGCGACCCGGAGGGCCGCCTCGTCCTCCGCC
>JALQVQ010000186.1 GCA_023260315.1 Burkholderiaceae bacterium | reverse complement strand
GGTGTTGCCCTTCGTTTACGGCATGGATCCGATTTCGGGCCTGGCTTTGATGGTGGGCTTGGTGGCGGTGATTCCAACATCGGATACGTTTTCCAGCGTGTTGATGGGTATCCCGGGGTCGTCCGCCTCGCAAGCGACGGTGCTCGATGGCTTCCCGTTGGCAAAAATGGGGCAAGCGGCACGGGCCTTGTCGGCGGCATTCACTGCCTCGCTGTTTGGTGGCTTGTTTGGCGCGCTGGTCTTGACCGCGTTTGTTTTGGTTGCACGGCCCGTTGTATTGGCCTTCGGCTTGCCCGAAATGTTGATGGTGACCGTCCTGGGCTTGTCGATGGTGGCGATTTTGGCGGGGCGCGTTCCTGTCAAGGGGCTCGCTTCAGCAGCCTTGGGCATCTTGGTGGGCACGATCGGAGCGGCCAGCGCCGGCGGCTCCGCGCGCATGAGTTCTTACGAATATCCCTACCTGTATGACGGCTTGAAGTTGGTCATTGTCGGTTTGGGTATTTTTGCGATTCCAGAGATTGTTGCCTTGTTGCGTCAAGGGACTGCGATCGCCGGTGATGCCAAGCTAGGGGCTGGTTGGCGAGAGGGCGTCCGCGACTGGTGGAAGAACCGCTGGCTGTCGATTCGTTGCTCCTCAATCGGCGTTCTGGTCGGGGTGATCCCGGGACTGGGCGGCTCCGTTGTTGACTGGATCGCGTACGGTCACACGGTGCAAACAACAAAAGATAAAAGCCAATTCGGTAAGGGCGATATTCGCGGCGTCATTGGCCCTGAGAGTTCAAACAATGCCAAAGAGGGGGGTGGTTTGGTGCCGACCCTGTTGTTTGGTATTCCGGGCTCTGGGTCGATGGCGATCTTCATCGGTGGCATGGCGTTGCTAGGCTACGAAGCAGGCCCCCGCATGATCACCGAGAACTTGGATGTCACCTACACCATGGTGTGGTCACTGGCATTCGCCAACGTTTTGGGTACCGTGCTGTGTATCGCTTTATCCCCTTGGATTGCGCGACTTACGACAATCCGGTTCGTGCTGCTGGCACCGTTCTTGTTCATGATGATCTGCTTTGCCGCCTTTCAGTCGGGGCAGGAGTTGGCCGATTTGGTCGCGCTGCTCGGGGTGGGTTTGTTGGGCGTCTTTTTGAAGCGATTTGAATGGTCGCGACCCGCCTTCTTGATTGGCTTTGTGCTCTCAAATCAAGTCGAGGTGTACGTCAATCAGGCCTATCAAATTGCCAGCCACCGGTTCTCAAGCAGCTTGGCGGAAGGCATGGGGTATATTTTCACGCCCATCGTTTTGGTCATTGGTGCGGTGACCGTGTTGTCGGTTTATTTTGGCCTGCGTCAAACGCAAGCGCTGATGCCTGAGGGGGATGTTGCTTCGGGTGCGAAGCGCGCGCCAGCGATCTTCACATTGATCGTGATGGGGTATGCCGCATTGGCCCTGTTTGATGCCTGGGGTATCAAGCGGACGACGGACATGGTGATTCCTGCCTTCTTCGCGATTGTTGCGATCTTGAGCTGTGTCTACCTGCTGATTAAGATGCGTTTCACACCTGAGGGGCACCCGTTATTTGCCGACAGCGAGGCACCGGTTAACGGCACGCCTCCGGCCGTGAGCTTGTGGCCTAGCTTGGCGTGGTTGGTCGGACTGGTGGCACTGACGGCGTTGTTCGGCTTCTTTATTGCGTTGGCGTTGTTCTTTGTCATCTTCTTCCGCTACCGCGCGCAGATTTCATGGCGCTTTAACTTGTTACTGACCAGCTGTGGATTGGCCTTTATGTTGGGGATGGTGCACATGCTCAACCGCGACTTTCCACCGGGTTTACTGCAGTCAGTGGTCAGCCTGCCTTGGCCGTTAAATTGATCTTGAAGGATTAGTATTCATGCCTCAAAAAGCAATACCGTTTTGGTTTATGCGCGGCGGCTCGTCGCGTGGCCCCTACTTTAAGCGTGACGATTTACCGACCGATTTGGAGGCCTTGAGCGAGGTCTTGATCGCGGTCGTTGGTGCGGGTCACGAGCTCAACATTGACGGGATCGGCGGTGGCGCTGCTGTGACGACCAAGGTCGCCATGCTCAGCCCCTCCAAGCTACCCTGTGTTGATGTCGATTACTTTTTCGCGCAAGTTGGGGTGACAGAAAAAATAGTCGATTACAAGCCAACCTGCGGCAACATCTTGGCGGGTGTGGGGCCTGCGGCGATCGAGATGGGGTTGGTTGCCGCCCAAGAGGGGGTGA
>JALQVQ010000100.1 GCA_023260315.1 Burkholderiaceae bacterium | reverse complement strand
AATCGCACGCCATGGCGGTGACGCGAGAGCCCGATAAAGCCCCGCAAAGCGGATTGGCAACGATCAGCATTCTGACGCTGATGGCCATTGCCAGCGCCATCCTCACAGTGATGTGGCGGCATCAGGCACAAATGAGCCATCAAAACACAGCCATACAAATCGCAAGCGCACGCGAGCGCGATCGGCAAGTGGTGTGGCAGCGTTTACGAGAGGGCTTGATGCAGCGCCCCCTACCCAGCGCACTCGCGACCCCATTTACCGCACCCACTGGTCGAATAGCCGACTGGTGGCAGACCGGCGTCTCCCCAGATGACCATGAGGCGGCCGTCATCTCGCAAGGCCAGCGGCTCACCGGCTGGCCAACGTCCTTGCCTGCCAATCACCCGATTCGGCAGGCGCTTTTTTGGCGAGAGGTCTTCACGACAGCCGATGGGATCACCACGTGGCGTGTCACCATTCGCTTCGCGGGTGGCGCAACGACACCCACGCGATGGCAACAGGCCTGGTGGCGGGCGCCGAAATCACCCAGCGAGGGAACGCCCTGAGCCCTGAAATGGCGGCCGAGGCGTGTATGCTTCCCCCATGCGAATTTCGAGTGACCAAGAAGCGATGGCGCTGGCGCTGGCATGGGCCGAGCGGGCCCTGTGGCTATCCAACCCCAATCCCCGGGTTGGCTGCATCATCACGACCACCGATGGCGAGGTGATCGGGCAAGGGCATACGCAGGCTGCAGGGCAGGCACATGCCGAAGTCATGGCCTTGCGTGATGCCGAGTCAAGGGGCCATCGTGTTCGAGGCGCAACGGCTTACGTCACGCTCGAGCCCTGCGCGCATCACGGCCGCACACCCCCCTGTACCGATGCCCTCGTGGCGGCCCAATTGGGACGCGTCGTCATCGGCGCCACCGATCCCAACCCCGCCGTCAACGGGCAAGGTATCGCAAGGCTTGAAGCAGCAGGTATCGTTGTTGAATCGGGCCTGATGGCTGACGCCTCACGGGGTTTGAACATTGGCTTTTTCAGCCGAATGATCCGTAAGAGACCATGGGTCCGCTTAAAAATGGCCGCCTCCGCCGACGGCATCACGGCGTTGCCCAATGGCCAGAGCCAATGGATCACCAGCCCCGAGGCACGCGCCGATGGGCATCGCTTCCGAGCGCAGGCATGCGCGGTATTGACCGGCGCCGGCACGGTCTTGGCCGATGACCCAAGCCTGGATGTACGCGGGTTCGATGTCACGCGTCAGCCCCATGTGGTCGTGGTGGACAGCCGCCTCCAAACACCGGTGGACGCCAAACTGTTGCGTGGCGATCGTAAAAAATGGCTTTATCACAGCGGTGTAGCGAGCGAGCAAACCTGTGAGGCGCTTCGAGCTGCGGGGGCCACGCTCATGACAATACCGAACACCCAGCAAAAAGTTGACCTCGCCGAACTGCTCAATGATTTGGCTCGACGCGAGATCAACGAATTGCATCTCGAGGCAGGTACCGCCTTGAACGGCTCGTTCCTTCGCGAGGGCTTGGTCGACGAGCTCTTGCTTTATCTCGCACCGACGCTCTTGGGTCAGGGCCAAGGCCTGTCGAATTTCGGCCCCTTGGCCTCACTGACAGACGGCATCGCAATGCGCTGGCTCACGCCGACCATGGTGGGAGCCGACCTTCGCCTGCGCGCGATCATTGGCGATCGCGACGCGTTTTAACAACCTTTCAATTACTCATTTCACATGTTCACAGGCATCATCACCGGCATTGGCGAGATCACACAAATCGAGTCCTTGGGCGACCACCTCACTTACGGTAAACGTTTGCACATCACGGCACCGGCTGGCTATCTTGACGACGTCGGCTTGGGTGACAGCATCGCCATCAACGGCGCCTGCATGACAGTCACCAACTTTGATGTCGCAACCGGCGTCTTCACCATCGATGTGTCTGCCGAATCGTTGGATAAAACAAGTGGTCTGACCATGACAGGTCGCGTCAACCTCGAGAAAGCCCTGCGTGCCAACGACCGACTGGGGGGGCACATTGTCTCTGGGCATGTCGATGGCGTGGGAACGGTTAGGCGGTTCGAGACCGTCGGCGAAAGCTGGCTGCTGCAGATCGAGACCCCCCTGAAAATGGCCCCATTTCTGGCCTACAAAGGGTCCATTACGGTCAACGGGGTCAGCCTGACGGTGAATCGGGTGCACGACACTGAAGCGGGTTGCTTGTTTGACATCAACCTGATCCCCCACACACTCGAAAACACCGCGTTGGGCGGCCTGATGCCTGGCCATTTGGTCAATTTGGAGGTCGATGTGTTGGCCCGCTACGTCGAGCGCATGTTAGGGCTTCGAGCCTGAGATAATAAGCATCTTTATTCGTCTGGTGCCAAAGGTCTTCATGTCTAACCACGTCTCCATCTCACCCGTCAACGAAATCGTCGCCGAGCTAGCGGCTGGCCGCATGGTCGTTTTGGTTGACGAAGAAGACCGCGAAAACGAGGGCGACTTGGTCATGGCGTCAGACCACGTGACGCCAGCTGCGATTAACTTCATGGCCAAACATGGGCGCGGCCTGATATGCCTCACCCTCACCCGCGAGCGCTGTGAATACCTGAAGTTACCACCGATGGCATCCAGCAACGGAACCCTCTATGCCACCGCATTCACGGTGAGCATTGAGGCAGCCGAGGGTGTCACCACGGGCATTTCCGCCGCCGATCGCGCAAAGACGGTTCAAGTTGCCGTCGCACGCGACACACGACCCACCGACTTGGTACAGCCCGGTCACGTCTTTCCGTTGCAAGCCGTTGATGGTGGTGTGCTGATGCGAGCGGGCCATACCGAGGCGGGTTGTGACCTGGCAGCAATGGCCGGTTGCGCCCCATCAGCCGTGATTTGCGAAATCATGAATGACGATGGGTCCATGGCACGCCTGCCCGATTTGCAAGTGTTCGCAGCGACGCACGGACTCAAAATCGGCACCATCGCCGACCTGATTGAGTACCGCAGTGCCACCGAGTCGCTGGTGAAACGCGTCGGCAGCCGCACCATCCAAACCCCCCAGGGCGCCTTCATTGCCCACGCCTTCCAAGATGTCACCGGCGGCCACGTGCACCTCGCATTGGTTCATGGCGAATGGGCGACCGATGAGGTCATCCCCGTGCGCGTCCATGAACCACTGTCGGTTCTGGACGCCCTCGACCAAAACAGCTCCATGCACTCTTGGTCCCTGCCCGCGAGCTTGGCCTACCTCCAAGCCAAGGGCAAAGGCGTCGCTGTTTTTCTAAACGCGGGTGAATCAAGCCAGCAGTTACTGTCTCAGTTCCAAGGCACAGCCAAACCGAGCCATGGCCCTGGCGCAGGCCGCATGGACCTGCGCACCTATGGCATCGGCGCACAAATTCTTCGGGAATGCGGCGTCCAACGCATGACCCTTCTCAGCTCGCCGCGCCGGATGCCCAGCATGACGGGCTACGGCCTGGAGGTTTGTGGCTTTCAGGAAAAGCCAACTGGCGAGCCAACACCCCCGATCCATTGATTTCAAACCACCTCTGACACATGTTTCAATCTAGCAAAGGCGCTGCCCCAAAACTCAGCGGTAAAAAGTGCCGTATCGGCGTGGTTCAAGCGCGCTTCAACGACGACATCACCAATGCGCTTTGGGCTGCCTGCCACGCAGAACTGATTCGCTTAGAGGTGGCCGAAAAAAACATCACCCACGTGACGGTGCCAGGTGCCCTTGAGGTCGCTTCCGCTTTGCAAGGCATGGCGGAATCTGACGATTTCGACGCCCTCATCGCACTGGGATGCATCATCCGCGGCGAAACGTATCACTTTGAACTCGTCGCCAATGAATCGGGGGCCGGGGTCACGCGTATCGCGCTCGATTACCAAATCCCGATTGCCAACGCCATTCTCACCACAGAGGACCATGCGCAGGCCGTTGCACGTCAGACCGACAAAGGCCGTGACGCCGCAGCCGTCGCTGTCGAGATGGCGACGCTGCTCGCGAGCCTATGATTGACTGATCGCCCGACCTCAGGCCCCAAAGGTCTGAGATAATGCCTATCGCGCACGCCATACGCTGGCGAAGCCGACCCCCTATTGCTCTTTGGAAACGACCATGACCGACGCCACCGAATCCCCTCAAAACAATGCGAAACGCCCTGGCAGCGGTCTTCGCAAAGCCTCGGATAAGTCGGGTCGCACACGCGCTCGTGAATTTGCTGTGCAAGCGCTGTATCAATACTTGGTCGGTAAAAACACCATTGAGAGCATCGATACGTTCACCCGAGACCTGACCGGCTTCCACAAAGCCGACAGCCTGCACTTCGATACGCTCCTCACCGGCTGCGTCGAAGAGCGTGAGACGCTTGAGGCACTCATGAGCCCTCACCTTGACCGCGCCGTCGATGAAGTGTCCCCCATCGAGCACGCCATTTTGTTGATCGGAGCCAAAGAACTCACCACGTGTCTTGATGTGCCGCGCCGCGTTGTCATCAACGAGTGCATCGAATTGGCAAAGTCATTCGGCGGCACAGATGGTCACAAATTCGTGAATGGCGTTGTCCACGCGATGGCCCTTCAAGTCCGGCCCAACGAGAGCTGATTTTCCGTAAGCTCATTGAATGAAAATAGCCCAACGCGCGGAGCGAATCAAACCTTTTTTTGTCATGGAAATGGCCAAGGCGGCGCAGCAGCTCGCCGCCCGCGTCGCAAACAGCGACGAGCCCATGATTTTTCTGAATATCGGCGAGCCTGACTTTTCAGCACCTGACGCCGTCCAGCAGGCGGCAATCGCTGCCATGCGGGAGGGGAAGACGAACTACACGCCAGCACTCGGTTTACCCGCATTGCGTGAGGCCATCAGCGGCTGGTACGCCACCCGTTTTGGACTCGACATCGATCCCGCCCGCATTGCCGTGACGGCTGGCGCGTCTGGCGCTCTGCAGCTGGCCTGCTTGGCACTCATTGAGTCGGGCGACGAAATATTGATGCCTGATCCGAGTTACCCGTGTAACCGGAACTTTGTGACGGCTGCGGAGGGTGTTGCACGCCTCATACCCACAACGGCCGACAGCCGTTTTCAACTCACCCCCGAACAAGTCAAGGAACACTGGCGGGCCACGACGCGCGGCGTTTTACTGGCGAGCCCCAGTAACCCAACTGGCACGTCAATCCGCTTCGATAATTTGCACGAGATCGCCGCCTACAGCCGCAGCAAAGGCGGTATCACGATGGTCGACGAGATTTATTTGGGCCTGAGCTTTGACGATCAATACGGTCAGAGTGCGCTTGGCTTGGCCGATGGTTTGGGTGAGACCATCATCAGCATCAACAGCTTTTCAAAGTACTTCAACATGACCGGTTGGCGATTGGGTTGGCTGGTTTTGCCACCGGCCTTGGTTCCGGTTATCGAACGCCTCGCGCAACACCTGTTCATCTGCGCCAGCACGGTCAGTCAGCAGGCGGCATTGGCATGCTTTGAGCCCGAGACTTTGGCTATCTACGAGCGCCGGCGCGCGGACTTCAAGGCGCGCCGAGACTACTTCATTCCCGAGCTCAACAGACTGGGACTCACCGTACCCGTGATGCCCGATGGGGCTTTTTACGCCTACGCCAACTGCGAGGCAAGCTGTGAGAAGTGGGGTATCGCGCCAGACCGATCGGCGGGCAGTTGGGACTTTGCAAGCGCCTTGATGCAAAAGGCCCATATTGCGGCCACCCCAGGCCGCGACTTCGGCGATGCCGACCCGCATCGCTTCCTGCGCTTCTCCAC
>JALQVQ010000052.1 GCA_023260315.1 Burkholderiaceae bacterium | reverse complement strand
TGCGAGTAGCTTTGCAATCGCTTCACCGACAGCCTGAGTAGAGGCTGTACCGCCCAAGTCACGCGTTCGCGGCGCATCCGTACCCGGCTGTAACGACGCTGTAACTGCTTCCAAAATTGCGTCGTGCGCATCGCGATATCCTAAAAAGTCCAGCATCATGGCGCCCGCCCAAATTTGCCCGATTGGATTCGCTATATTTTGTCCGGCGATATCGGGGGCAGAGCCATGAACAGGCTCGAAGAGGGAGGGGAATTTCCGCTCAGGATTCAGGTTGCCGCTGGGCGCCAAACCAATCGTGCCCGTACAAGCTGGCCCCAGATCGCTCAGGATGTCACCAAACAGGTTACTCGCCACCACCACGTCGAACCGGTCGGGTCGCTGCACGAAGTGCGCACACAAAATGTCAATGTGGAACTGGTCTGTTCTGATATCGGGAAACTCAGCTGCCATCGCCGCGAATCGCTCGTCCCAATAGGGCATGGTGATGGCAATGCCATTGGACTTGGTGGCACTCGTGAGGTGCTTGGCGCCCCGCTTCTGGGCCAACTCAAAGGCAAAGCGCAACACGCGGTCGACGCCATAGCGTGACATGACCGTCTCTTGCATGACGATTTCGCGCGGCGTTCCCGCGTACATGCGGCCACCAATGGACGAGTATTCGCCCTCGGTGTTCTCTCGCACGATCATCATGTCGATCTCACCAGGCTCGCGCGGGCTGCCATCCGGCCGCACCACGGGTGCAATCACGCCTGGCAATAATTTAGCGGGGCGTAAGTTGATGTACTGGTCAAACTCGCGCCGGAATTGCAGCAAGGAACCCCACAACGATACGTGGTCAGGAATCTTCTCAGGCCAGCCCACCGCGCCAAAGAAATTGGCGTCAACACCGACCAGCTGGGCTTTCCAGTCGTCAGGCAACATCTTGCCGTGGCGCTCGTAGTAGGGCCAGCTGGCCCAATCAAAATGCTTGTAGACAAGATCAATCCCAAAGCGCTCAGCAGCGACGTTCAAAACGCGCAGGCCTTCGGGCATCACTTCGGTGCCAATGCCGTCTCCGGCGATCACTGCGATGGTGTGTTGTGTCATGAGTCGTCCGTGTCAATAAATTTTTTAAACGCTTCGGTTTATACCCCGATTAACTAACTGCGCGGCCTCACCAAGGCGACACCCAGCACCGTGATGGCCATACCCAACAACGTGAGCGGGGTCAGCGGTTCGTCAAATAAGAACCACGCAATGACAGCCGTGCAAGGCGGAACCAAATACATGAGACTGCTCACAGCCGCAGCCGCGCCGCGCTGAATGAGCAAATACAACAGGGAACTGGCACCCAAACTCAGCGCCAATACAGACCAAGCCATCGCGATCATGACATCTGGCACCCACTGCACGGGTTGATTCTCAATGAGGGCCAGGGGTAAGGTAAGCGCCAATGCGGCACTCATTTGAATCACACTGGCAGCGCGCACATCGCATGGCTGTACGAAACGCTTCTGATAAAGCGTACCCGCGGTGATGCTAAGCAGCGCCGTGACGGCCAACGTAATGGTGAGCGGGGTGACCTCCCCCGCATGGTCGAGCTTATGAAACACCACAAAGATCAAGCCCAACAAACCCAGGGCCAAACCGAGCCACTGCCGGGGTGTGACACGGCTGCCCACATAGGACAACCAGATACCGGTCAGCACCGGCTGCAAACCAACAATCAGTGCAGCGAGCCCCGCGCCCATACCCACCTTGACAGCGGCCCAAACGCCGCCGAGATAGCCCGCATGCATCAATAGACCGGTCACGGCGAGGTGCGCCCACGCCCGTCGAGACCGCGGGAAGGCCACGCCAGATAGCTTGACCCAAATTAGGAAACAAGCCACCGACAAGCAGTACCGCCAGGTCAGGAAGGCCATCGGCCCTGCATGCGGCATACCCAAGCGCGCAACGATAAAACCAGTGCTCCAGATGAGTACGAAGACAACGGGCATGGCGGCTATCAGCCGCTGATCGGTTTGCGACATACCGACCAATCAGCGTTCGAGTCCGTCGCGAATCGCGGGCAGTGCTTTTTGCAAGTAGTACACCATGGACCAAACCGTCAGAAGCGCGGCAACCCAAATCAACACATCGCCGACAAGACGCGTATCCAGGAGACCAAACAAAATACCGTCAAATAGCAAGAACGGAATCGCAACCATTTGGACGGTTGTCTTGAGTTTGCCCAGCATGTGAACCGCGACGTTTTTGTTCGCCCCGATCATGGCCATCCACTCGCGCAATGCCGAAATCGCAATCTCACGGCCAATAATGACAAGCGCCACCACCACGTGCGCGCGATCGAGGTGCACCAAAATGATCAGACTTGCACACACCAAAAATTTGTCGGCGACAGGATCGAGAAACGCCCCGAAAGCAGAGGTTTGGTTGAGCTTACGTGCCAAGTAACCATCGGCCCAGTCAGTCAGCGCGAAGGCCACAAACATCGTGGCAGCGATGGTGTTTTGCGCAGCTTCAGACAATTCAGGAATGAAAAAAACGCCCACCAACAAAGGGATTGCGACAATGCGCGCCCAGGTCATGAGCATGGCGGTTACAAATGCGACGAAACTACCTACTGTTGCGCCACCCGCGCTGGACTGCCAAAGGGCCACCACGATTACCGTGGACAGGGCACATGCAGCAAGCAGTTGCGTGATGGGCGTCATCGCGGCTGAGGCGATCGTAGCCCGCAGCGCCAAGCCACGGAGTTTTTGACTGAAACCGTTAAATCGGTCGGCCTGCTGGGCCTGTGCCCCGTGCAGGCGAATGATGCGATGAGCGAGTACGTTTTCTTCCACGACGTAGGCCAACGCGTCCGTGGCCGTCTGACTGCGTTTAGTGACATGGTAAAGACGCCGCGACAGGAGGCGCATCACCATTGTTAAGGCGGGAAACACCAACAGCACGATCAGTGTGAGTTGCCAGTTCAAATAAAACAGGTAGGCCAGTAGCGCGAGCAGCGTCAGGCTGTCGCGCAACAAACTCAACACGGCGCCGATCAGCTGGGTTGTGCCGTTTTGC
>JALQVQ010000028.1 GCA_023260315.1 Burkholderiaceae bacterium | reverse complement strand
CGCCTCGGTGCTTACGGATGCGATGGTGGCACCACTGGTTTGGTCGGGTGAGTTGTTTTTCGAGGGGCTGGCGTGGGCAGCGGCGGCACCGCTTGGGTTGTGGCAACCCGCTGCTTTGCCGCTGCCCTTGGCGATCGCGATCGCCGCTTGGTTGATGTTGGCCATGCAGTGGCCGCACCGCGCAGGCCAAGCGCTCATGTTTGCCGTGTTACTGCCGGTTGCGATGTACACGCCAGCGCGCCCGCCTGTGAACGAATTTGATGCCTTGGCTGTTGATGTTGGGCAGGGCAGTGCCATTTTGGTCCGCACCGCGACGCACACGTTATTGTTTGATGCAGGAGCCCGCTATCGCACTGGCTACGACGTGGGTGAGCGGGTGCTGTTGCCTTACCTTTTACGCAACCAGACCCCGTTGAATCGGGTGGTGTTGAGCCATGCAGACACCGATCACGTGGGGGGCGCAACCGCGCTCCTGGCGTCACCTGCGGCCCTAGCGGCTGACGTACTGGCGACGTTTCCTGCCACTGATTTGCCATACCCGTTCGCAGGCCCAGTACCGTCTTGGACCGCTTGTCAAGCAGGTGTGCAATGGGTCTGGGATGGTGTGTTGTTTGAGGTGATGAGCCCCGCGCCTGCAACCTTTGGTGACGACCTTGAGCCCGCGTGGTTGGCGGATGTGCCCAAGCGACGCAACGGTCTATCGTGTGTGTTGCGAGTCAGTAATGCGGCGCAGGCGATTTGGCTCACGGGTGACATGACGCAAGCGGCAGAGGTGGCGGTCCTGTCCCGGCGTGCTGACGCTTTGGTAATGGGGCAATGGCAACACGTGGGGGCCGCGAACCGCTTGGTGATGGCCAGTCACCACGGTAGCCAAAGTGCCAACAGCGTTGAATGGCTCGATGCCCTGCGTCCTGATTGGGTGGTCGCGCAGGCGGGGTATCGCAACCGTTATCGGCACCCAGCCGCCGCCGTGCAACGACGCTGGGCCGCTGCCGGCGATGAGTGGGGCACGCAGTGGGTTGAGACAGCGTGGTGTGGTGCTGCCACTTGGCGGAGCACGAACGCCGATACGCTGGTGTGCGAGCGAGAGGCGCACCCGAGGGCTTGGCAGCACATGCCGCCCGCTGTGTGCGCCTCCGCCGCTGCGCTGCCCGTTAGGGGTAAAGGCCGCGCAGGTCCCGCGCCTCAAGGATTCGCGTGCAAGAAACAATGAATGCCGCCGTTCTTAAGCTGACGCCGTGTTCCTGCGCGGTTTGCCAAATGTGGGAGAACGCTTCGCGCATGATTTTGACCAGCCGTGCGTTAATTTCGTCTTCACTCCAGAAAAAGCTTGAGAAGTCTTGAACCCACTCAAAGTAACTCACGGTGACGCCGCCTGCGTTGGCGATCACGTCGGGGACGACCAAAATATTGCGATCGGCCAAGATGTCATCGGCTTGCGGTGTTGTGGGGCCGTTCGCACCTTCGATGATTAACCGTGCTTTGATTCGGAGGGCGTTTTCTTCCGTGATTTGCTGCTCGAGTGCGGCAGGGATCAAGATGTCGCAATCGACCTCCCAAAACTGGGCAGGGTCCAGGCTTTCGCCGGCCTCAAATCCGGCGATACCGCCGTTCCGTTTGACATGCGCTTGCAGGGCGGCGACGTCAAATCCCGCTGGCTCATAAAGCGTATCGGTGTGGTCCTGTACCGCAACGACTTTTGCGCCGGCCTCAACAAACAACTGGGCAGCGACGCCACCCACGTTACCAAAGCCTTGTACCGCAAGGCGCGCGCCCTCCAAAGACAGGCCAATGTTATTCGCGGCCTCTCGCCCGACTGTAAAAACGCCCCGACCGGTTGCCTCTCTGCGGCCAAGTGAGCCACCCAAAGCGACGGGTTTGCCAGTGACGACGCCCGTCGCTGTGCTACCTTGGTTGATGGAGTAGGTGTCCATCATCCAGGCCATTACGCGTTCATCGGTATTGACATCGGGCGCAGGAATATCTTTCGTTGGGCCGATGATGAGCCCGATCTCACTCGTGTATCGCCGTGTCATTCGCTGTAACTCGCCGGCAGAGAGATTGCGCGGGTCAACGCGTATGCCGCCTTTGGCCCCGCCAAATGGCAAGTTGACGGCGGCGTTTTTAACCGACATCCAGGCGGACAGCGCCATAACCTCAGACAAGGTCACATCTTGGTGAAAGCGCACGCCGCCCTTTCCAGGACCTCGTGAAATGTTGTGCTGAACACGGTAGCCTTCAAAGTGCGCAATCGTGCCGTTGTCCATATGGATCGGCACATCAACAATCAAAATACGTTTGGGCCGCTTGAGCGTCTCGACCCATCGCGACAGGCTACCCAGGTAGGGGGCGACACGGTCGACTTGTTGCAGGTAAGTGCCCCACGGACCGAGGTCATCGGCTTGCAGGTACGACGAAATCGGGTGGGCACTGGCGAGGCTTTGTGACATTTGAATCTCTCTTGTGAGGTGGGGGGATCGACTGTCGGAACGATAAGCACTGGCGCTCTTTTTGTCTAAGGCTGGTTTGGACTGAATCCATGCAAAATTTGCATAAAGAGCACTTCGACCTCCTTTTCACGCCACATAATCTGGCGGATGGAAACCAAGTGGCTGGAAGATTTTGTGAGCTTGTCGGAAACGAGAAGCTTCAGTCAATCGGCAAGGTTGCGTCATGTCACGCAACCGGCGTTCTCACGTCGTATTCAGGCGCTAGAGGCTTGGGCCGGCGTTAACTTGGTTGACCGTAGCGCATATCCCATGGGGCTGACTGATGCGGGCCGAACCTTTTTGGCGCTCGCAATTGAAATGCTTCGGACGCTACAAACGTCCAAAGCGATGTTGCGTGGTTACGCAACCAACAGTGAGGGTGTGGTTGATTTCGTGGCGCCGCACACGCTTGCACTCACGTTTTTTCCGAGTTGGATCGCTGGATTGCAATCGACGTTTGGTGAGGTCAAGAGTCGGCTCACGGCAATGAATGTGCACGACGCGGCGCTTCGCCTACTCGCTGGTGGTTGTGATTTTTTAGTGGCCTATCACCATCCATCGCAACCCCTGCAATTAGATCCCAGTCGATTCGACATGGTCGTTTTAGGGCAAGAGGTTTTGGCGCCGTTTTCCAAAGTAAACACCGATGGCAAGCCACTCTTTTCCTTGCCCGCGACCGCTCGCAAATCGGCACCATATTTGGCCTATGCGCCAGGCGCTTACCTTGGTCATGTAACTGAATTTTTATTAAAGGGGATTCAGACCCCTATTCACCTACGCCGCGTTTACGAAACAGACATGGCCGAGAGCCTGAAGACGATGGCGCTTGAGGGGCATGGCATTGCGTTCCTACCCATGGGTTCAGTGCGCAGGGAGTTGAGCGAAAACAGACTGGTCGAAGTGTGTTTGCCCAAAGGCCCCTCATTGAGCGTCGAGATGGAGGTACGGGTGTACCGTGAGAAGCAGCAAACGCTCGACGTGACAAACGAAAGGGCGGCATCGCTCTGGCAACACCTGGTCGCGCAAGCCGCTACTTAGTACGGGCCGCGACCTGACGCTCGACCGCCTTACCCAACTCAATTACCGCAAGGGCGTAGTAGCTGCTCCAGTTGTAGCGCGTGATGACGTAGAAGTTGTCGGTACCGGCTAAATAGGTATCGGCGCGTTTACCCGCGTTTTCGAGTTTTACCAGCGCCAACTTACCGTTGTGGCGCTGGCCTGCTTTGCCAAGCCGTGCGCCGCGTTGGTGGAAGTCACTCGGTTCAAAGGTGGGGACAATATCGGGCGCGAGCAGGTCGTCGAGGGCTTTGTCTTTGGCGCGCACCTTGACAGGGTAGTGCGTGGGCATGCCACTGCGCCAACCGAAAGCGACGAAGTAGTTGGCGACAGAGGCGATTGCGTCATGGGTACTGCCGCGCAGGTCGATGCGGCCATCTTGGTCACCATCCACCGCGTATTTCGCCCAACTCGAGGGCATGAATTGCGGCAGCCCCAACGCCCCGGCGTAGCTGCCTTGCCACGAATCGATGGGCGTTGGTTGTGCGGTTGCCAGTTGCAGGAAGTGCCCCAACTCCTCACGAAAAAATGCGGTGCGTGCAGTGGCTTTGGGATGTGATTCTGGGAAATCAAAAGCCAGCGTGCTCAAGGCGTCTAGTGTCGAAAACCGTCCGGTTTGCTGGCCGTAGATGGTTTCAACGCCAATGACGCCAACAATTAACCAAGCGGGGATGCCCGTTGCGGCGGCCGTTTCTTTCAATATTTTTTGGTGCGCTTTCCAAAAAGCGACGCCTGCTTTGATGCGCTTGGGTTCGACAAACCGGCTGCGGTAGGTGCGCCAGTCCTTTTGAAAGCCTGTCGGTGCGGGCGTGACGTATTTGATGACTCGGTCTAATCGCTTGGCTTCACCGATGATGGCCTGTACGGACTCGACAGGTTGACTGTTGGCTGCCGCCCATTCGGCTGCGAACGCCATCGCGGCAGGGTTCGTTTTATAGGTGATCTCACTGGCTTGGGCGCTGAGCAAACCTGCGGCTAGCAGGGCGGCCAACACCCGAAGCGGGTTTGCGCTGAGGCGGTGGATTGCCAGTAGCCAGGCGGTCATGTGGATACAGAGTGGTTGGGTTGAAGCGCCGATTGTGACGTCAATGTTAAACGCGGTAGGCGACTCGTGCACCCCATGCTAAGCTTTCGTGAAGTCTTTTTCTCGGACCCGTTTTACCCAAGCTGTTAACCATGCAGACCACGCCAACCCGCACGACGGGTTTCTTTTCCCACCCCGAATGTTTGCTGCATGACATGGGAGCTGGTCACCCGGAATCGCCCGGTCGTTTGACCGCGATTCACGAGCGGCTTAAGGCAACGGGCTTGGCGGATATTTTGGCTGCCGAAGCGCCGCCGCTGGTGGATTTGTCGCTGTTAACACTGGCCCACACGCCGGGTTACGTGGCCTCACTCATGCAAACCGTTGACGCGTTGGCGCTTGAGGTGTCGCAAGATCCCAATGCCAGGGCACGCTTAGACCCGGATACCTGCCTGAGCGGTGGCAGTTGGCAGGCCGTGCGCCGTGCAGCGGGGGCTGGTATCGCAGCGGTGGACGCGGTGATGGCGGGCCGCCTGCAAAACGCGTTTTGTGCCGTGCGTCCGCCGGGTCATCACGCGACCCGCGATACGGCGATGGGTTTTTGCGTGGTCAGTAATGTGGCCCTTGCCGCCAAGTATGCGCTGGAGGCTCACAAGCTGGCACGTGTGGCCATTGTCGACTTTGATGTACACCACGGCAACGGCACGGAGGATGTGGTGGCGGGGGATGAGCGCATCCTGATGCTCGGCTTTTACCAACACCCCTTTTACCCGGGCACGCCCCCGACGGGTGCCGCCAACGTTCATAACGTGCCTGTGCCGGCGCGTACCGACGGCGCGGCGATCCGCGACATTGTCACGACGGAATGGTTGCCACGATTACACGCATTCAAACCCGAATTGCTGTTTATCAGCGCGGGCTTCGATGCCCATATGCAGGATGACATCGGTCAGATGGCTCTGGTCGAAGACGACTACCATTGGATGACCATGCAACTGATGGCGGTGGCTGATGCGCACGCCTCGGGTCGGTTGGTGAGTTGCTTGGAGGGAGGTTACAACCTGCAAGCGCTTGCTGCCTGTGTCGACAGCCACTTGCGCGCCCTGAGTGGCGCAAAATCACTCCCTTAATTCTTCAATTTACGCGCCCTCATGCTGACTTTAACCACCGTTTCAACGACCTCACTTTTGTTACCGGCGCTCACGGATAGCGCCGGTTGGCGGGACTTGTTTTCTCATCCTCATTTTTGGTGGGGCCTCGTCTGTGTCGGGGTGCTGGCTGCTGTCAGCTGGGCCGTGGTGCAGCGGATGGCGAGCGCGTTCAGCGCCCAATTGAACGGTATTGACGTGTTGTTCGGGCGCCGTGTGATCGATGGCGTGATTTTCCCGGTGGTGTGGTTGATCCTTACCGTGTTTTTGCGTGCCGCTATGACGGCGGCAGGATTCGATACCGTGGGGCTTCGGTTGGCGTTTCCTTTTGTATTGGCCCTGCTCAGTATCAATTTGTCGGTCAAGGTGCTGGCCTTCGCTTTTCACAAATCGCCCTGGTTTGCCTCCGCTCGGAAATTGATTGTCTGGGTGGTTTGGAT
>JALQVQ010000202.1 GCA_023260315.1 Burkholderiaceae bacterium | reverse complement strand
GGCTTCAACAACCGAAGGCTTGCTGTCAGCGCTTGTTGAAGCTCCTCAAGTTCGGCGTTGATGAAAATCCGAAAAGCCTGAAATGTCCGCGTTGCAGGGTCCTTGCCCGGCTCGCGGGTTTTGACCGCGCTAGCCACGACTTGGGCCAGTTCAAGGGTGGTTCGAAAAGGGCCCCGTTCCTGTCGGCGACGATCAATCGCCTTTGAAATCTGTACAGCAAACCGTTCTTCGCCATAGTCACGAATCACCTCCGCAATGAATTCTGGGGTTGCATCTGCCAGCCACTCGGCAACGCTCTGGCCACGTGTGGTGTCCATGCGCATGTCAAGAGGTCCGTCATGACGAAAAGAAAAACCACGACCTGGGTCATCGATTTGCGGCGAACTCACGCCCAAATCCATCAACAAGCCATCGATGCTCGCATCAGGTAAATCGGAGATGGTGTGGAAGGCCTGGTGACGGATAGAAAACCGGGCGTCGGTCCATGTTTGCGCGTGTGCGACGGCCTGGGGATCGCGGTCAACGCCCAGAAGCTGTCCATTGGGTCCGAGCGTTTTGAGAATCAGTGCGGCGTGCCCGCCGCGACCAAATGTGGCGTCAATGTAAGCACCTGATGGCTTGACCGCCAACGCCGCCACGGCCTCCTTCAAAAGGACCGTGTCGTGTGTCCAAGGTGTCGTCGAAGCGCTCACTCGGGAATCCTCAAAACGAGAAGTCTTTGAAGACATCGGGCATATCACCCTTCATGGCGTCGGCTTCATTGGCAGCGTAAGTATCGGCATCCCACAACTCAAAATAACTGCCCATGCCAAGCAGAATCACCGACTTGTTAATACCCGCGGCAGCGCGCAACTCAGGTGAAACCAAGACACGTGCGGTGCCATCCATCTCAACATCAGAGGCGTTACCAAGAAAAATTCGCTTCCACCACTGCGCCTGCATGGGCAGTGCCGCAATGCGAGACCGGAAGACCTCCCACTCGGGACGAGGGAAAACCATCAAACAACCGTGCGGGTGTTTGGTAATCGTCAAACATCCCTGCGCGCTCGCTTGGAGCACGTCGCGATAGCGGGTCGGCACAGAGAGCCGCCCTTTCGCGTCGAGATTGATTGATGAGGCCCCTTGAAACACAGTCAGCTTTTCCTAAAAAACACTTTTCACCACTTAATTGCACTTTTTGACACTTTATCAGGAAATGTGTCTCATGCAAGCGGATTCCACTTTTTTTTCAATGGAATCAATGACTTAGGGGTTCTTTTTTAGAAAGTCTGCTGGAAAAAACTCAACTTAATGAATGACTTATGAATCTCACTAAAAGTGACTTATGAGGAATTTGGGGTGTATTTTTTTATCAAAAAGAAAAGGCCGCGAACGCGGCCTTTGATCGGTAAAGCAAAAAATGGGGTCAGTCGCCATAAAGCTTTTGCTTTAACTCGCGGCGCTGCTGCGCCTCAAGTGAGAGGCTGGCGGTCGGTCGCGCCAACAGGCGTCCGACACCAATGGGCTCACCCGTTTCATCACAGAAGCCATACTCACCTGAATCAATGGCCATGATCGATTGCTGAATTTTCTTTAGCAATTTACGTTCACGATCCCGCGTGCGTAATTCGAGTGCGTGCTCTTCTTCGATGGTGGCGCGGTCCGCAGGGTCAGGAACGACCACGGTGTCTTCCCGAAGGTTTTCGGTGGTTTGACCGGCGTTGGCAAGCATGTCATTTTTCAGGGCGACCAATCGCGCACGGAAAAATGCAATTTGCACATCGTTCATGTATTCGGAATCCGGCATCGCCAGCATGTCTGCGTCGGTTAATTCGGCCACAGGTTTTGTTTTCCAGTTATTTGCGCGCTTGGGATCTTTTTTAATCGGCGCGGGGACGGTGACGGTCATGACAGGCGTGTTATCTTGAATAAAAGTGGCTTTTGCGGCATCAGGCGCATGCGCGGGAATGACCTCTGCATCCGCCATACTCGGCGCAATTGGCTTGTTGTTGCCGCGCTTTCGACCTGGCTTTTTAGCCTCAGTCTCAGGTGCAACGGTTGGTTTTGGGATCGCCGCTTTCGGGGCAACCTTGGCAACAGGTTTCGTCGCTACTTTGACCGGCGCTTTGGCGACGGGCTTTACAGCCACGGGTTTTTTGGGCGTGGTCTTCACCGCCGCTTTGGTTGCTGCCTTTGCCGACGGCGAAGATGTCTTTGCTTTGGCTTTTGCTGCGGGCTTTGATGGCGCTTTTGATGCCACCTTTGACACCACCTTCGAGGCCGTCTTCTTGGCAACCGCTTTCGTCGCTACCGGCTTTTTCGCTATTCCTTTGGCTGCCGCCTTCGGCGCGACTTTCGCCGGCGCTTTGGTTGCTGGCTTTTTGACCGGTGGCGCCTTCTTGGCGACCGCAGGTTTTACTTTGGCGGCAGGCTTTTTAGACGACGCAGGCTTCGCCGCCGGTTTAGGCGCTGCTTTCGGTTTTGCAACCTTTTTCGCAGGGGCTTTCACGGCTACTTTCGCAGCTGTCTTGGCCTTCGCTTTCGCTGGCGGTGTCGTCTTCTTCGCTGGCATTTTAATTGTCTCCTATGTCGTCTATTGCGAACGTAATCGCAGGCGATGTTATACCCGCTTTAAATGGCAAAAAACGTAATTGGCGCCAATTAGCACATTTCCCCTACAAATTAGGGGTTTACCTCTAAATTAATGATTGGTTTAAACCCTGAATCAAAATATCTTTTGGCAGGTCAATACCGATAAAGACCATTTTGCTTTCTCGCTGCTCGCCAATGGCCCATTCCGGGCCCAAATCACTGCCCATTAACTGATGGACGCCCTGAAAGATCACCTTACGAGCCGTTCCTTTCATGTTCAGAACGCCTTTGTAACGCAGCATCTTCGGTCCATAAATTTGCACCACCGCACCCAAAAACTCCTCTAACTTCGCTGGATCAAAAGCCCGGCTCGACCGGAATACGAAGCTCTTCACGTCGTCATCATGGTGATGGTGGTGACCGTGGTCACCGGCATGGTCATGCGATGGGTGATTGCAGTGTTCACCATGCACGTGGTCATGGTCATGGTCATGGTCATGGTCATGATCGTGGCTGTGCTTATCACCCCGTTTTTTACCGTGACCGGTACCCGTCAGAAACTCAGGATCGATGTCCAGGGTCGCATTCAGGTTGAATCCGCGTAGGTCAAAAACAGACTTGATCGGGACCTCGCCGAAATTCACGGCACGGATCGGTGCGCGTGGGTTCATGTGCTTAAGGCGGTGCGTGAGCGCGTCCAACGCGTCTTCACTCACCAAATCGGCCTTTGTAATGAAGATTTGATCTGCGAAACCCACTTGACGCCGCGCCTCTTGGCGATCATTGAACTGATCGGCGGCATGCTTGGCATCAACAAGGGTCAGGACGGCGTCCAACAAATACTGTTCAGCCACCTCGTCATCCATGAAAAACGTTTGGGCAACGGGTCCGGGATCCGCCAAACCCGTCGTTTCAATCACCACGCGGTCAAAA
Organism: Burkholderiaceae bacterium; assembly: GCA_023260315.1. Taxonomy (GTDB): domain Bacteria; phylum Pseudomonadota; class Gammaproteobacteria; order Burkholderiales; family Burkholderiaceae_C; genus RS62. The sequence continues at coordinate 1,525 of JALQVQ010000202.1, read as the reverse complement.
CTGATTTCGCCTTTTCTGCGACGCTCAGCCAAATCTTGAAGCGTCGTGCGTAAATCTTCACGAATCGTGCAGCAAACACAGCCATTACTCATCTGGATGATGTTTTCCGTCACATCACTGACCAAAATTTCATTGTCGATGTTCTCTTCACCGAACTCGTTTTCAATGACCGCTATTTTCTGCCCATGGGCTTCCCCCAACACACGCTTGAGCAAGGTGGTTTTCCCCGAGCCCAAGAAGCCGGTCAGTATGGTGGCAGGAATAAGTGCCATGCTGTTTTCCTATGTTTAACGGGGTCAAATACGCGTCACGAGAGGGCGACAGTTTAATGCAAACGCTCGCCGCCCTTGAACCTAGGCCTTAAGGGCGAAGGTACACGTAGCCTTCGCGCGCTTGCAGACGTGCCACTTCAGCCACGCCTGACGGTACAACTTGCGTTTCCAGCAACAGCTGCGATGGGTCAATTTTCCGCCCCACCAGCGTGTTGTTGCAGGCAGAGAACGTCACGTTTTGCGCCGCCAACCCTGAGATCAATGCCGCGAACTCACCGCCATTGGGTGTCTTGGCGCCCGACAACATGAAGTCGATGCCCTTCCCATGGCCCACAACAGCAATTTTGACTGTGGGGTCAGCGTTCAAGTGATTGCGAATGTTTTGCATGGCTCGTGCGGCCTGCTCGACACCGTCACTCAGGTGGTAGACCACTTTGATGGGCTCGGCAGCGTTTGCAGCCATACCCATACCCAAAGCCATTGCCAGCGCAACGCCAAAAGACTTCAACCAACGTGTCATGTGAGACCCCTTAAAAAAGTACAAAATAAAAAACTTAAGACGATTTTTTCGCCTTCGGGTGCGCTTGATCATAGATGCGTGCCAGGTGCTGAAAATCAAGTCGCGTGTATATCTGCGTGGTGCTGATACTGGCATGGCCGAGCAATTCTTGCACGGCGCGCAAATCCCCGCTCGACTGCAACACATGACTGGCAAAAGAGTGTCGCAGCATGTGGGGGTGGACGGGGGTGGCCACACCGGCCAAAAAACCACGCTGCCGGAGCCTGAGTCGCGTGTGTTGGGGCGTCAGCCGACCGCCCTGGCGGTTCACAAAAATCGCAACGGGCGACGGCTCACCGCCCACTGTCCAAGCGGCTCGAATGACCAACCAGTCACGCAATGACGCCAAAGCGGGTTCGCCAACGGGGACACGCCGCCACTTGGCACCTTTCCCCAATACATGGGCTTCGCCTGCGTCCATATCCACCCAACCGCGAGCCTCTTTGGAGGCCGCAACATCCAGACCGAGGAGTTCAGATAGGCGAAGTCCACAACCGTACAGCAACTCGACCAAGCAGCGATCTCTCGCCTCAAGCGCCGGGTCGATCTCGGCGTCGGCGCGTTCAAAATCGGCCAGCTGAACAGCCACATCGACGGCCAACGCTTTGGGAAGGGGTTTGGCAGCCTTTGGCGCACGAACGTCAACCACCGGATTGGCAGCAATTTGCCCTTGTTGCCCGAGCCACTTATAAAA
>JALQVQ010000177.1 GCA_023260315.1 Burkholderiaceae bacterium | reverse complement strand
GTCAAGGCGTCCAGTTGTTGGTTGACGTCTTTTAGAAAGCGTTCGATGAACATCAGCGCCCGGATGGCCCCGACCGCTTGCGCGGTATCGGCGGTCGTGTCAAAAGCGGCTTCCGCTTCGCTCAGCCACGCCTTTTTGGCGTTTGCGGTTTCATCCGCTAGCTGAGCCAGCGATGTGGCGTCACCTTGCGCGTCGTCAAGCGCTTCCCGCCAGGCCATTTGCTGCATCAGAAAGGCAGCGGGCATCGCGGTGTTGTCTTCGGCGTTAACGGGGTGACCACGCAGCTCAGCCAAGTAGGCGCCACGCGATATTGGCTGGCGAAGTCGTTGGTAGGCCTCGTTGACACGAACCGACCATTGCATCGCCAAGCGCTTGCTTGCGGCATCTGCCGCGACAAATTTGTCAGGATGTGTTTGCGCCTGAAGCGCCTTCCACCGCTGCGTCAACGTCGCCAAATCGAGCTTGAACTGCTCGGGGAGTTCGAACAGTTCAAAGTCATTGGCTTGTAGAGAGAGCGTTTGGTCAGCGCGCATTAGATCCGGAAGGATTCACCACAACCGCAGCGGTCACGCTCATTGGGGTTGCTGAACTTGAACCCTTCATTCAGACCTTCGCGCACAAAATCGAGCTGTGTACCCTCAAGATACGCCAAACTTTTTGGGTCAACAAAAATTTTGACACCTAAGCTCTCGAATGCAATGTCCTCAACGGCAACCTCATCGGCGTACTCGAGGGTGTAGGCCAAGCCGGAACAGCCAGTGGTTTTGACGCCAAGGCGCACACCGACCCCTTTGCCTCGACGGCCTAGGTAGCGGGTGACGTGCCGCGCGGCGGCTTCAGTCATGGTGACAGCCATTGGTATTCTTTCGTGGAATTAAGCGTGCTTTTTCTTGTAGTCGTCGACCGCCGCTTTGATCGCGTCTTCAGCCAAGATTGAGCAATGAATTTTCACGGGGGGCAGCGCCAACTCTTCCGCGATTTCGCTGTTTTTCAGGGCGGCGGCTTGGTCAAGCGTTTTACCCTTGACCCACTCGGTCACGAGTGAACTCGACGCAATGGCTGAGCCGCAACCGTAGGTCTTAAAACGAGCGTCTTCGATGATGCCCGTTTCAGGGTTCACTTTAATTTGCAACTTCATGACGTCGCCACATGCGGGCGCGCCAACCATTCCGGTTCCCACCGACTCATCGCCCTTGTCGAAGCTACCCACGTTACGTGGATTTTCATAATGCTCAACTACTTTGTCTGAATAGGCCATTTGGAGAACTCCTAATTACTGTCGGTGTTTGGTTAAATCGATGCGGTGGGCGCTCAGTGAGCGGCCCACTGGATGGTGGACAGGTCAACGCCGTCTTTGAACATTTCCCACAAAGGTGACAGTTCACGCAGCTTTGCGACATTGGTTTTGATGGTATCGATGGCGTAGTCGATCTCCGCCTCGGTGGTCCAACGGCCAATCGTCATGCGCAAACTGCTGTGTGCCAACTCGTCGCTACGACCCAAAGCGCGCAAAACGTAGCTGGGCTCTAGGCTGGCCGATGTGCAGGCCGAACCGCTGGAGACAGCCATCCCTTTGATACCCATGATCAGCGATTCGCCCTCAACGTAGTTGAAGCTCATGTTGACGTTGTGGGGCACGCGACGGTCCTTGTGACCGTTGATGAAGACCTCTTCAATCGAGCTCAAGCCGGCAACCAAGCGGTCATGCAATGCTTTGATGCGGATGTTTTCGGCCGCCATTTCCTCTTTGGCGATGCGATAAGCCTCGCCCATTCCCACGCACTGGTGGGTTGGCAGTGTGCCTGAACGCATGCCGCGCTCATGGCCACCACCGTGCATCTGCGCTTCAATCCGAATACGCGGCTTGCGACGGACGTACAGGGCACCAATGCCCTTAGGGCCGTAGGTTTTGTGTGATGTCAGGCTCATGAGATCGATGGGCAGTGAGCCCAAATCAATCTCAACGCGACCAGTGGCCTGCGCGGCATCAACGTGAAAAATCACGCCTTTTTCCCGGCAAATGGCACCGATGGTGGCCACATCTTGGATGACGCCAATTTCGTTGTTGACAAACATGACGCTGGCCAAGATGGTGTCTGGGCGAATCGCCGCCTTGAAGGCATCGAGATCCAGCAAGCCGTCCTCTTGAACATCCATGTAGGTCACCTCAAAACCCTGGCGCTCGAGCTCGCGGCAGGTGTCTAAGACCGCCTTGTGCTCGGTTTTCACGGTGATGATGTGCTTGCCCTTGCCCTTGTAAAACTGTGCAGCGCCCTTGAGGGCCAAGTTGTTTGACTCGGTCGCACCGCTGGTCCACACGATTTCACGGGGATCTGCGCCAATCAAGGCTGCAACCTGCTCGCGGGCCTTCTCGACCGCCGCCTCTGCCTCCCAGCCCCATGCGTGACTGCGTGATGCAGGGTTGCCAAAGTGTTCGTACAACCAGGGCACCATGGCGTCGACCACCCTTGGATCGCAAGGGTTGGTGGCGCTGTAGTCCATGTAAACCGGGAAGTGGGGCGTGCTCATGTGGGGTCCGTTTCTTGACTGAAATCGCTGAAATGAGAGGGTTTAGCTTTTGCCCATTGAGGCGGCAAGCGCGAAGACTGAGTTGGGGCCGCTCACACGAATGGGCTTCAAAACAGGATTCGGCATGATGGCTCGCTTGATCATCGGGGCGCTTTCGACTTCTACGCCCTTCTCGATCTGGTCATCCACCAGCTTTTGCAGTTTGACGGAGGCCAAGAAGTCGACCATGCGTTCGTTGAGCGAGGCCCATAGCTCGTGCGTCATGCAACGGGCGCCTTCACCGAGGCAGTTCTCTTTGCCGCCGCACTGGGTGGCGTCAATGGGTTCGTCGACAGACAAGATGATGTCGGCGACCGTGATATCTGTGGCTTTGCGCGCCAGCGTGTAACCGCCGCCAGGACCGCGAGTTGACTCGACGAGCTGGTGACGACGTAACTTACCGAACAGCTGCTCGAGGTAAGACAGTGAAATTTGTTGACGTTGGCTAATGGCTGCGAGCGTGACGGGCCCGTTGTTTTGGCGGAGAGCCAAATCAATCATGGCGGTTACAGCAAATCGACCTTTGGTAGTGAGACGCATAACAAACTCCTTTTGGGGGTTAAATCGGCTTCCGGGGGATTCCTTTTGCCTGCATCAACGGGGGTGGCACTGCTACCCCACTGATTTGGTCAAGTATAGCAAAAATAGCCCACTGTTTTTGTCGGCATTACTGGCGGCAGGGTTTTTGTAGTGGACGAAACAAGCATTTAACCGAATAAATTTCATTTAAACGATTATTTTGTCATTTTAATTTCATTTTAACGACAATTTCATGTCAGCTGTCCAACGCCACACCCGGCACATTGTCATGGACGGACGCGCCGAATGCCTGTCCCCGCAAGTGGCTGAGTTGGTCACGCACCTGCGCCGCCTTCTCGAATTCCAAGTCCTTGGCATGGGTCAGCATCAGCTTTTCAAGGCGCTTGATTTCTCGCGCTACGTCTTTCTCGCTCATCGCATCGAGTTCGGCGCGACGCTGGCTATCCCGCTCGAGTTTTTCAGCTTCTTGGCCAGATTTCTCGCTGTACACGCCGTCGATGAGGTCCTTGATTCGTTTCAGAACGGTTCGGGGGGT
>JALQVQ010000156.1 GCA_023260315.1 Burkholderiaceae bacterium | reverse complement strand
TGAGTGGTGATGACGTTCAAATCAAAGGCCATTTGGGTAAATACGCGGTGCAATGGACGCAGCGTAACGCGATTGATCTCGAGTTGTGTACGCGTTGTAACGCCTGCGCTGCGGCGTGCCCGTCGGGTGCCATCAACAGTTTGCTGCAAGTGCAGACCAACCTGTGCGATCGCAGCGGTGCCTGTGAAGTCGCTTGTGAGCGTGTGGGTGCGATTCGTTTTGATCGGACGGACGAGTCGCGTGACCAGGCGGCTGACCTGATCATCGACATGAGTGACACCAGCATTGTTTCGGCGCATGACAAGCCACCGGGCTACCGCCACGTCACCGATGTGCTGGGCGGCGTTGATGCCGTTGCAGACTTACACGAGTGGATCGGTCGCTTCGAGAAACCACGTTACTTCACCTATGAGGCGTCCATGTGCGCTCATGGCCGTAACAACACGGTGGGTTGTTCGAACTGCATTGACGTTTGCTCCACCAATGCCATCAGCTCCCTGCTGGTTAACGGGAAAGGGCGTGTTGAAGTCAACCCGAACCTGTGCATGGGGTGCGGCGCGTGCAGCACCGTCTGTCCAAGCGGTGCCATGCGCTATGCCTATCCCGCCGCTGATTACGCCTCGCGCGTCATGCGTACCGCTCTGCAAACGGCGGTTGAAGCAGGCCTTAAAGCACCCGAATTGCTGTTGCACAGTGAGGACGCGAACGTCGGTGGTACGGCGTTGATTAATCGTTTGGGCCAAATGGCTGTCACCAAGCGTGCCAAGGGATTGCCGGCACGTGTGATCCCGCTGGGGCAACATCACATTGCGTCAACGGGGCCTGAGCTTTGGTTGGCCGCTTTGGCTTACGGCGCGTCCCGCGTCTCTATTTTGTTGAGCGGTGAAGAGGCGACCTCTTATCGCGACGCATTGACAACGCAAGTGAGCTGGGTCCAGGCGCTGGTTGTTGCCTTGGGTGGCGAGCCTGACCGTATTGCGTTGATTCAGGCGTCGACGCCGGAGGCGCTCGATGGGGCGATGCAGCAGCAGGCGAAGCGTCCGATGTGGGTGACGCAGCGTGCCACATTTGCCGTGGGCAAAGACAAGCGCCAAGCCCTTGAGGCCGCGATTGCACACCTCATGGATCACGTGGTGCCCGACGCCGCCCGCACCCCTGCTGTATTGCCTGTGAGTTTGCCAGCGGGCGCGCCTTTGGGTGGCTTAGCCATCAATACCGATGCCTGCACGCTGTGCATGTCTTGCGTCGGTGCGTGTCCGCAATCCGCGTTGAAAGACGGTGGCGATAAGCCGATGCTGCGCCTGCTTGAGCGCGACTGTGTTCAGTGCGGCTTATGCGTCCAGACCTGTCCAGAAGATGCCCTGGCATTGGCGCCACGCTTGAGTGACTTAACGGCTCGTCGGACCGAACAGACGTTGCATGAGAGTCGCCCATTCCAGTGTGTGCGTTGCAGCAAGCCGTTTGCAACCGAAGCGGTCATGAAGGCCATGCTTGCGCGCGTCGGTGGCCATGCGGCGTTTTCAGGTGACGCCATTGCGCGTCTCAGCATGTGCAGCGATTGCCGCGTGATCGATATGATGGAGAAAGCCAAATGACAACTTCACAACCCATGGGCTTCGTCCCCGCCAGTGTGGCGACTGATCCCGGTTTTAGCGACGAGGATTTGGCGCGTGCCGATACCTACGGCTTGTTGGCTGAGTGGTTCATTCGCCAGCCCTCAGATGACCTCTTCAACCGATTGGCTGGGAGTCCCGCCGTTGATGCGGCGGACCAGACGGACCTCGCCAATGCCTGGCGTGACCTGATTGCCACTGTCGCCGCAACGGCGCCAGCAGATGCCGCTGCTGAGTTTCAAAATTTGTTTGTTGCTGTCGGTAAGCCACTGGTTGCCTTGCATGCCTCGGTCTACGTGGGGGGAGCCATGAACCAGCCCATCTTGGTCGATCTTCGCAACGATCTCGCTGCGATGGGGCTGGAAAGCAACCCCGACCTGGGGGAAACAGAAGACCACTTTTCGACCCTGTGCGAAATCATGCGTTATCTGATCGCAGCCCCAGATGCCAAAGGCAGCACCCTCGCGCAGCAGCAGCACTTCTTCTCGACCTACCTTCAGCCGTGGATGGACAGCTTCTTTGACGCGCTGCAAGACCAGCCGCAAGCGAAGGTTTACGGGGCTGTGGGCGGCTTTGCACGCGCTTTTTTTGCCATTGAGCGCCAGGCGTTCGATATTTTCTCGGCCAGTTTGGACGCGGTGGATAACGCATGACCGCCGATCGCGTAACAGGTCTCATCTTGGCGGGTGGGCGCGGCAGCCGGATGGGCGGCACGGATAAGGGCCTGCAACCTCTGCGTGGTATGCCAATGGCGATGCACGTGTTGTGGCGCCTGGCACCGCAGGTGATTGATGTGGTGATTAATGCCAATCGAAACTTGGGCGCTTACGAAGGTTTCGGGCGCACGGTCGTGCCTGACGCCAGCGCCGACTTTCAGGGTCCCCTGGCGGGCATGCTGGCAGGGCTGCCCTACTGCGAGACCGATTGGATGATGGTTGTCCCGTGCGATGTGCCGCATTTGCCCACCGATTTGGTTTCGCGATTGTTGACAGCGGCTGAGGCGGTTGATGCGCCGATTGCGATGCCCGTGACCGTCGACCCGGATGGTCAACGCCAAACGCACCCCGTCTTTTTATTGCTGCGAGGTGACTTGTACGACAGCCTGAGCGTGTTCATGCAAAATGGCGGCAGGAAGATTGACCTCTGGACCGCGTCGGTGGGTGCCATTGAAGTCCCATTTGATGATGCGTCCGCTTTTTTTAACGCCAACACGTTGGCCGACTTGAATCAATTAGAGCAGGTCTGACTGACCTTACCGCGCATGTATCGTCCCATTCTGAGCCAGGCATCCGTTCCCCTCGTCACCGAAGTTGAGGTGATGGATGAGGCTGGCCGTAAAAAAATAATACACATTCCAGGCGAGCGCCCGTTGACGATTTTCGTCAACAAACAAGAGCTCGTGACCTTGATGACCTTGGGCGGCGAGCCCGAAGCCCTCGTGTTGGGGTGGTTGAAAAATCAGCGGCTGATTCGTTCGATCGAGGATGTTCTGAGCATCCAGGTGGATTGGGACGTTGAGGCGGTTGCCGTGACCACGCGGCCAGAGGTTTTGACCCTTTGGAACGAAGCGCAAAAGCAGCGTACGGTCACAACCGGTTGCGGACAGGGCTCAATGTTTGGTGATGTGCTGGCCGATATGGATGGGATCAAGCTGCCCGATGCGACGTTAGCGCAGGCAACATTGGTTGATATTGTTGGTGCCATTCGCACACAACCCTCTATTTACAAGCAAGCCGGTTCTGTTCATGGCTGTGCCGTTTTTAAAAATGGCGTGTGCCAAATGTTTGTTGAGGATGTCGGACGCCACAACGCCGTGGACGCCATTGCCGGCTGGATGTGCCTGAATGCCATTGCAGGGGACGATCTTGTGTTTTACACAACGGGTCGCCTCACCTCTGAAATGGTGATCAAGGGCGCGCAGATGGGTATCCCATTTTTGCTGTCGCGCTCGGGCGTCACCAACATGGGGCTTGAAATGGCAAAGCGCGTCAACCTGACATTGGTTGGGCGGTGCTCGGGGCAGCATTTCTTGGTTTACCACGGCGCCGAGCGCATTGCGTTTACCGAGAAGAGCCCTGTGGTTCTAGCCGCCTAAAGGTCATCGCGCAGGATGTTCGTCGACAGCTTGCAGATTGCTTGGGGCCTGTTGGTTAGCTTTGATCCGGGACTGTACGAGGTTGTCGCGCGTTCGCTGGCACTCAGCACCATCGCCTGCGCACTGGCTTGTCTTTTTGGGCTCTCTGCGGGCTCTTTCTTGGCACTGCGCGACTTTCGTGGCCGCCAAGCCCTTCTGACCCTTCTGAACACCAGCTTGGCTTTGCCCTCTGTGGTGGTTGGGCTTGCGGTTTACCTGCTGCTCTCGCGCTCAGGCCCGCTCGGATTTTTGGGTTGGTTGTTTTCTTTCAAGGCCATGGTTTTCGCTCAAACCATTCTGGTCTTGCCCGTCGTCACCGCACTGACACGGCAAGTGATCTCGCAAGCCGACAAGCTGCAAGGTGAGGCATTGCGATCGATGGGTGCCGGTGTCTTTGTTCGTGCTTGCCTGTTGATTTGGAACGAACGGTATGCCTTGATAACCGTGGTACTGACCGGCTTTGGTCGCGCGGTATCCGAGGTTGGCGCGGTCATGATTGTGGGTGGCAACATGGAGGGTTTCACGCGCGTGATGACCACCAGCATTGCATTGGAGACCAGTAAAGGTGAATTGCCAATCGCTTTGGGACTGGGTATTGTTTTGTTGGTTGTGGTGTTGGCTCTGAACATCCTCATGGGGTGGGTTGTCCGTGCGGGTGGCGCCGATGGTATGGCGGCTGACGCAGGAAGGGCACCCGCATGAAGACGGGCGCGGTGATCTTCGATTTGCAGGGTTTATCGGTTCAGCTACAGACAAACGCGACCGATTCATACGCATTGTCTGACCTCACTTTACAAATCCATGCCGGTGAGCGTGTGGCACTGGTTGGCAGTAACGGTTGCGGTAAAAGCACCTTGTTGCGCGTCCTCAATGGCCTGTTGCCAGTGGCATCGGGACAGCATCAAAAGGCGGACGCCATCAAGCAAGCGCTGCTGGCGCAGACGCCCCACCTGTTGCGTACCAGTGTGTTGAATAACGTTGCCCTTGCCGCTTGGCTGCGCGGCCAAACGTGGCGCGATGCGAAGGGCATGGCGGAGGCGTATTTGTCTCAGTTGGCGTTATCGCATCTCAGCCGTCGCTCTGCGTTGCAGTTGTCTGTGGGGCAGTTGCAGCGTGTGGCGCTTTGTCAATGCCTGGTGACACAGCCCGATGTGTTGTTGCTTGATGAGCCGACAGCGAGCCTTGACCCGCACGCGAAGCGGGATGTCGAAGCGGTTGTCTCCGCTTACATACAAGGGGAGAGCGGATCAACGGCGCTGGGCATGAGGACGCTCGTGTTCTCGAGCCACAATTTGGGACAGGTAAAGCGATTGGCGACACGCGTGATCTACATGGAGGGTGGGCGCGTGTTGGTTGATTTGCCTGCAGATGATTTCTTTGATGAGGCCGTGATGGCCGAGCAAGCGCCGTCTGCAAATTTGTTTTTGAAGGGCGAAAAGCTGTAATGCAGGGAAGACGGGTATGAAAACACTGGCCGAAATCACATCTGAACTGGCGGGTTACGACCCCCAATCGGTTCATGTTGCAGACGTGGTTCGCACCACCTGTGCGTTGGTCGCGTCCTTGCGTGAACGCCCAGATTGCACTGAAACCGTGGGGATTCAGGATCTCACCGGACGGGTCTTGGCCCGCGATGTGATCTCTCCCATCAGCGTCCCCCCCCACGACAACTCGGCCATGGATGGTTACGCGTTCGCATTTGGCGAGTGGGATGGCCAACAGCCCATTCGCCTCCGTGTGTCGGGGCAGCGTTTGGCGGGCGACTCAAAGGCCGACATCGAGGTGGCGAGTGGCGAATGTGTCCACATCATGACAGGTGCGGTGATGCCGGCTGGCGCCGATACGGTGGTGCCCACTGAGTTGTGCACGCGAGAAGGCGATTCTGTGTTGATCAATGGTGGTGGCTTGCGTGCGGGTGACAACCGGCGGTTCGCCGGAGAGGACTTACAAGCCGGTGGCATCGCCGTTCCCGCCGGACAGGTGATGCACGCCGCTGCAGTCGGTTTGCTGGCCAGCTTAGGGATCAGTGAAGCGGTCGTGGTACGCCGTCCACGTGTGGCCTATTTCTCAACAGGCAGCGAGATTTTGAGCTTTGGCGATGCGCCACGCACCGGCGCTGTTTTCGACAGCAACCGATGGGTGATGTTGTCACTGCTGCGAAGCTGGGGTGCAGAGCCGATTGATATGGGCGTGATACCCGACGACCCCGCGCAATTGGCCGAAGCGTTCACCCGTGCGGCGCAACAGGCCGATATGATTATCAGCAGTGGTGGTGTGAGTGTGGGCGAGGCCGATCACACCAAGGCCATGATGCGTCAATTGGGGGATGTGACCTTCTGGCGTGTGGCGATGCGCCCGGGTCGTCCCATGGCCGTTGGGCGTGTGGCGGGTTGCCCCGTTTTTGGGTTGCCCGGTAACCCAGTCGCGGTGATGGTGACTTTTTTGGCATTTGTGCGTCCAGCACTCCAAACCCTCATGGGCACCGTGCCGACAAACTTGCCCGCAGCTGTCGCCCGCAGCGCCGAAAAAATCCGCAAGCGTCCGGGAAGGACCGAGTACCAGCGCGGTGTTGCCAGTTATGGCGATGACGGCGCACTGACGGTCACGGTTTTGCCCAATCAGGGCTCGGGTGTTTTGAGTGGCATGGTCCGCGCCAACTGTCTGGTTGTCTTGTCCCATGAACAGGCCACCATCGAGGTGGGCGACGCCGTTACGGTTTGGTGGCTCGACCGGTTTATTTAAGCGTCAGCGGGGTTAACCCGCGCCTTGCGGCCGCCGAGCTAGGAGACCAGTGAACAGGCGCAACTCGCAGTCGGGGTCGCTGCAGTCCTGGCAGACCCAGTCTGATCGGCGCTGGGACTCGGGTTGCGGTGTTAACCAGTCCTCGCGTCCTAAAGCGTTGGCGATGGCGGCCCATGCCGCCTGAGCCCGCGAGGGCCCCCGACCGTAAATCACCTGAAACGGCAGGCTGTGCAACTGTAACTGCTCTCGCAAGACCGCATCCACAGCGCTTTGCGCGTTGACCCCATCACGCTGTCCGTCATCGGCAACCCATGTCAGATCGAGGCCCATCAAAAGGCGCACACGCATTGGGCCGGCGCGTTCCGCCTCAACTGCAGTGCCCCACCGTGACCCATCGCCAAAGTAATAGGCGCTGTAGGCCGCTGTCTGAAAGGGTGTGGTGTCGGTGATAACAAGGCCGACGGTGTTCATGTTGGGGCTTGGGTGGCTTTCTAATTGCCGAACGGCGATCTCGATCGCCGCCTGTTGTGCGTCCGCGATGAGCGCTTGTTCGTGCACAAGTGGCGTGCGTTGGTGCTGATCGACCCATCCGCGTAAAGTCTCGGTGACCAAGCGAGCGGGCACATGCTGTGCGTGTGCGGTGTCTCTCAGTGCGGATGCAAGCGCTGACTTTCCGGTGCTTTCGCCGCCCAATAGCGCGATGACGGCGACGTCCAATTCACTGCCCCGCTGGCGCTGGGGTGCCGTTGATCACAGCCTTCTCGTTGGGTTTTGCGTATTGAACAAAAATCTCGTTGTTCTTCACCATGCCGAGCTCTTTTCGAGCGTAGGTCTCGATGACCTCTAAGCCCTCTTGCAGGTCACGCACCTCGTTTGCGATTTGTTCGTTTCGCAACCGCAGCTCGGCGTTTTCAGCCTCCAGTGTTGCGAGCTTATTCCGCAGCTGTTTGACGTCGGGAATGCTGCCTCGCCCAAACCATAACTGCCCCTGCAGCGCCAATAGCAACAAAGCCAAGGCGCCGGGGACGAGGTAAGGGCGAAGCTTCATCGCGAATTAGCGCAGGTTATAAAACGCGTCGCGGCCTGGGTACTGGGCGACTTCACCCAGGTCCTCTTCGATGCGCAACAGTTGGTTGTATTTCGCCATGCGATCACTGCGGCTCAGTGAGCCGGTTTTAATTTGGCCTGCATTCAAACCGACAGCAATGTCCGCAATGGTGCTGTCTTCGGTCTCCCCTGAACGGTGGCTGATAACAGCCGTATAGCCCGCTCGTTTCGCCATTTCAATGGCGGCAAAGGTTTCTGTCAAGGTGCCAATTTGGTTGATCTTAATTAGGATTGAATTACCAATGCCCTTCTCGATGCCTTCTTTCAGAATCTTGGTGTTGGTGACGAACAAATCGTCACCGACCAGCTGAACCTTTGACTTTAGGCGGTCGCTCAGCAGTTTCCAGCCATCCCAGTCGTTTTCAGCCATGCCGTCTTCGATGCTGATGATGGGGTACTTGTCGACCCATGTCGCCAACATATCCGTCCACGCCTGTGCGCTGAGCTTGAGGCCCTCGCCGTCCAGGCAGTACTGGCCGTCTTTGTAGAACTCGCTGGCCGCGCAGTCGAGGCCGAGAGCGATTTGCTCACCTGGCGTGTAGCCAGCGGCAGTGATGGCATCGAGAATCAACTGGATCGCCGCTTCGTGGCTCTCAACGTTGGGGGCAAAGCCGCCCTCATCGCCGACGGCAACGCTCATGCCCTTGTCGTGCAAAATTTTCTTGAGCGCATGGAATGTCTCAGCACCCCAACGCAGCGCTTCACGGAAGGAGGGTGCGCCGACAGGGATGATCATCAACTCTTGCAGGTCAAGGTTGTTATTGGCGTGCGCACCGCCGTTGACGACGTTCATCATGGGCACTGGCAGTTGAACACCGTTCATGCCGCCGAAGTAGCGATACAAAGGCAAGCCCGCCTCTTCCGCCGCGGCACGCGCAACCGCCATCGAGACTGCCAAAATGGCGTTGGCGCCCAAGCGTGCTTTGTTTTCGGTGCCGTCCAAGTCGATCAGGGTTTTATCAAGAAACGCTTGCTCGGATGCGTCAAGGCCAATCACGGCCTCGGAAATTTCGGTGTTGATGTGTTCAACGGCCTTCATGACACCTTTGCCCAAGTAGCGTGACTTCACGCCATCGCGAAGCTCAATGGCTTCGCGTGAGCCGGTCGATGCGCCCGATGGAACAGCGGCGCGGCCCATCACACCAGACTCAAGTAACACATCACACTCAACGGTTGGATTGCCACGGCTGTCCAATATTTCGCGGCCAACGATATCGACGATTGCGCTCATAAGTTCACTTCCTTGTTTAATTAAAGTTATTTTCTAAAAATGCCCGACGCTTCGTCGCTTGATCGAGCTCAAGCAATGTTTCAAGCAGCGGTTTCATGTGGTGCAAGGGGACGGCATTGGGGCCATCACTCTTGGCGTTGGCAGGATCGGGGTGTGTTTCCATGAATAAACCGGCAACACCCACCGCGACGGCCGCGCGAGATAGAACCGGCACCATTTCCCGCATGCCACCGCTGCTGGTCCCTTGGCCGCCAGGCAGTTGCACGCTGTGGGTGGCGTCGAACACCACGGGCGCACCCGTTTCGCGCATGATCGCGAGGCTTCGCATATCGGACACGAGGTTGTTGTAGCCAAAACTCGCACCCCGCTCGCAAGCCATGAAGTTATCCTCTGGTAGCCCGGCTTCCTTGGCTGCAGCGCGCGCTTTGTCAATGACATTTTTCATGTCATGGGGCGCCAAAAACTGGCCTTTTTTAATGTTCACGGGTTTGCCGCTTTGTGCGACTGCGCGGATGAAGTCTGTTTGACGGCACAAGAACGCGGGTGTTTGCAAGACATCGACCACGGCGGCAACCTGCTCAATTTGTTCCTCGCTGTGAACGTCTGTCAAAACAGGAAGCCCCAATTCCGCTTTGACTTTGGCCAGAATAGCCAGCCCGGCGTCGATGCCCGGCCCCCTAAACGTACTGCCGCTGGAGCGGTTGGCTTTATCGAAGCTGCTCTTGAAGATGAAGGGGATTCCCAGCTCGGTTGTGATCTCTTTCAGTCGACCAGCCGTGTCCATTTGCAGTTGCGCCGATTCAATGACGCATGGGCCCGCGATCAAGAAGAAAGGGCGGTCCAAACCGACGTCAAAGTGGCAGAGCTTCATGGCTAGTCCTATGCGGTGAGAGGTGTTTTATTTGGAGGCACGCGCGGCGCGGTTCACCAGAGACGCCTTAATAAAGGCGTTAAACAACGGATGACCATCCCACGGCGTTGACTTGAATTCAGGGTGGAACTGGACGCCCACATACCACGGGTGAACGGTTGAAGGCAGTTCAACAATTTCGGTCAGTTGCTCACGTTGTGTGAGCGCGGAGATCACCAAACCAGCCTCCCGCAATGTGTCGAGGTAGTTCACGTTGGCCTCGTAGCGGTGGCGGTGACGCTCAGTCACCACGTCGCCATAGATGCTGTGCGCAATGGTTCCATTAACCACATCTGAGCTTTGGGCACCCAAACGCATGGTTCCGCCCAAATCCGAGTTGGCATTGCGTTTCTGGATGGTGCCATCGGCATCCTTCCACTCATCGATCAGGGCAATGACTGGCGTTTTTGTCTGTGGGTCAAACTCGGTCGAGTTGGCGTCCTTCAGGCCAGCCACATGGCGTGCAAACTCAATCGTCGCGACCTGCATACCCAAGCAAATACCGAGGTAGGGCACCTTGCCTTCGCGGGCAAATTTGGCGGTCGAAATCTTACCTTCGACGCCGCGTTGACCGAAGCCGCCGGGCACCAAAATACCGTCGAATGCATCGAGCTGCTGGATGTTGCCGGCAGACAGCGTTTCAGAGTCCACATAGCTGATGTTGACCTTCACGTGATTCTTGAGACCAGCATGACGCAGTGCCTCGTTGACCGACTTGTAGCTGTCTGACAGGTCCACGTATTTGCCAACCATGGCGATGTTGACCTCACCTTGCGGGTTTGACACCTCTTGCACCAGGTTGTCCCAGCGCGTGAGTTTCGCGGGTGGGGTGCTGAGCCGCAGTTTGTCGCAGATCAGACCGTCCAGTCCCTGTTCATGCAGCAGGCGAGGGACCTTGTAGATGGTGTCGACATCGGGCATCGAGATGACGCCCCATGGTGCAACGTTCGTGAAGAGAGATATCTTTTCACGCTCTTCATCGGGAATACGGCGGTCTGCGCGGCACAAGAGGGCATCGGGTTGAATACCGATTTCCCGCATCTTCTGCACGGTGTGTTGCGTCGGCTTGGTCTTGAGCTCGCCCGCCGCCCCGATCCACGGCACGTAAGTGAGATGGACAAAGGCTGCCATGTTGGGGCCCAGGCGCAGGCTCAGCTGGCGCACCGCCTCCAAAAATGGCAAAGACTCAATGTCGCCGACCGTGCCACCGATTTCTACGATGGCAACATCAATGGCCTCGCTGGTGCCGATACCCGCACCACGCTTAACAAAGTCTTGGATCTCGTTGGTCACGTGTGGGATGACTTGGACGGTCTTGCCCAGGTAGTCGCCACGGCGTTCCTTCTCAAGAACGCTTTTATAGATCTGGCCTGTGGTGAAGTTGTTGGCTTTGCGCATGCGCGTTTCAATGAAACGCTCGTAGTGACCCAAATCAAGGTCGGTCTCTGCGCCGTCATCGGTCACATAAACCTCACCATGCTGGAAGGGAGACATCGTGCCGGGATCCACATTGAGGTAGGGATCAAGCTTGATGAGGGTGACTTTGAGGCCGCGCGACTCAAGCAATGCGGCGAGTGATGCAGATGCGATGCCCTTACCTAATGAGGACACCACACCGCCAGTAACGAAGACAAATTTGGTCATGTCAGGAGCGAGCACGGCGTACTCGCGGCTGGTGGAAATTCCAATTATAGAGGGGAGTCGGTGGTGCTTTGATCGGCAATATCGATTCGCTTCACTTCTGGTTGGACGC
>JALQVQ010000155.1 GCA_023260315.1 Burkholderiaceae bacterium | reverse complement strand
AACCCAATAGACGCAGGCTCGAGAGATCTGACTTGTTGGGGTGCACCAACGCGTTGCTTTCAGCCGCTTTGATGAGTGAGCGGATCGCGGTCGGCGCCGTGTAAAAAATGGTGCATTTGTGACGTTCGAGAACAGCCTCTCGATTAACGCCCCAAGTATCGCCATCCAAAAAAATTCAGGAGATCCCACATGGAATCGATCATCGAAAGAGCAATGTATGCCGCACGTTGGTTGCTCGCCCCCATTTACATCGGACTCAGCCTCACGTTGGTTGCGCTGGGTATCAAGTTTTTCCAAGAGGTTTTCCATCTACTACCCAATGTCCTCACATTGACCGAGGCGGATGTCGTTCTCGTGGTGCTCTCGCTCATCGATATCGCGCTGGTGTCAGGCCTGATCATCATGGTCATGTTCACCAGCTACGAAAACTTCGTGTCGAGGCTTGAGTTGAAAGAAGAAACCGAAAAGCTCTCTTGGCTGGGGACTTTGGATACCACGACGCTCAAGAGCAAAGTAGCCGCATCAATTGTGGCCATCTCCTCCATTCACCTGCTCAAAATTTTCGTCAACGCAACGAATATCGATAACGATAAACTGCTTTGGTTTGTTGTCATGCACCTCACGTTTGTCGCGTCCGCTGTGGCGATGGGCTTGCTCGATAAGGCCACCCGCAAACATTGATTCAACAACCAAGGCGTCGGAATGATCAAAGCTCTTTTTTTGGCGATGGCGCTGTCACCGCTTTGCGCTTATGCAGCAAAACCCGAGACGGGTCAGGGTCGGCTTTTGTGTGACCCTGTCTACATGCCCACCCAAACGGTATGGCCGCGCGAGGTGAGCATTGAATACGACGACAAACGCGTCAAAGAGGTCCGAATCGACGGCCTGAAAGTCTACAAGTTTGATGTCAATGACACTTGGATTTTTACCGCCCTCGACAATGAGCGCATACAAATCAACGTGGCAACGCTGACGTGGACGAGTGACTTCCGAGGCCTCGCAAAATCGCAGGGGCGATGTGAATGGGTCGATGGGTAGTTTCGATGGTTAACGCCCTTTGACAAGCCATCGCCTCATCTGTTCACTGCGAAGGCATCTCAACGGTCACTTTCAGCCCCGAATACCAGGCCGCCAAGTTGACAATGTCTTCATCACTCAGGGTCTTCGCGACAACGCCCATGACGGGGTCCTTGCGTGCGCCCGAACGGTAAGCCTTCAGTTGCCCCCGAAGGTACTCATCTTGTTGTCCAGCCAGATTCGCTGCGCCGGGCAACGTTGCGATACCGTCAACGCCATGACAGTTCGCACACATCATTTCGACTTTATTTCTCGCCAGCTCACGATCGGCGGCATATGAGGCGGACGTCATCGTTAGTGCTGCTGCGGCGATGCTGATCGCCAAATTGAAAGTACGTGTCATATCTTTTTTTAAAAAGGGGCCGAACCCTCGGGTTCGGCCCGAATGCCTCTCAATAGAAGCCACTGGAATCAATCACTTGCCGTTGTACGAAATGCGGTAAATGGCGCCCGCCTTGTCGTCAGCAACCAGCAATGAGCCATCAACATACATGGCCACGTCTGCTGGACGGCCCATGTAAACGCCGTTTTTGTTCATGAAACCGTCGGCAAACGGCTCCATCTTCGCGGCATTACCTTTGTCGTCCAAGTAGGTGACCATCACACGTGGACCCTTCGGCTTCACTGAGTTCCAAGACCCGTGCTGAACGCTAAAAATCGCGCCGTGATACTTTTTCGGGAACATATCGCCGGTGTAGAAGTTCATACCCAAATCAGCCGCGTGCGCAATGGTCTCAACCTGCGGTTTGACGTAGATGGCCGCCAATTCCTTGGGAATGTCTTTGCCTTTGTACTCGTTCGTTCGAACCTCACCGCCGCCGGTATACGGATGGCCGTACCACATCCCCATCTTGGGTGCGCGATTCAGCTCGCCCGGAGGGGTGTCATCGCCCATGCCGTCCACTTGGTTGTCAGTGAACCACAAACTCTTATCCTTGGGGTTAAACGCCAAACCCACAGAGTTACGAATACCCGTGGCCTCAACGCGGCGGTCGGTACCGTCGGTTTTGTAGCTCACGATACCGCCAATACCCACCTTGCGGAACAGATCCACTTTTTCAGGTGGCGTCACGTTGAACGGCTGTCCCAAAGAAATGTAAATGCGACCATCTGGGCCGATCGTACAAACGCGGGCGGTGTGGTTATAAGACTCCTCCTCTGGTGGAATCAGGGTGCCCTGAGGCACGATTGGCACGGCAACGGTGTCAGAGCCCTCCATGAAGAATTCCGCAGCCGGGAACATCAGTACGCGGTTGCGCTCACCGACGAATAGGAAACCATCGGGCGAGTAGCAAACGCCAGCGGGGTTATCGAACTTCACGCTGGGACTGAATTCCTGCACGGTATCAGCCACGTTATCCATGTCACGGTCAGTGACGGACCACACCGTTGACTTACGGGTGCCCACCCAAACAGTTGCCTTGTTGCGGCTAACCGCCATTTGACGGGCGTCAGGTACAACTGCGAATAACTCGATACTGAAGCCATCGGGTAATGTGATGTTCTTCAACATCTTGCGCAGGTTATCGGCGTATTTGCCGTCCTGCGGCACCGTCTTCATGTCGGGCGACCCTGTCGTTTTGAAAGCGCCGAGCTTCTCCAAGTTGGCGTCATCACCCTTGGCAAATGCGGTACCTGCCGACAGCGACAAGCCCAACAAAACGCCCGTCACCACAGGCGCGAGTTTGAATACACGTGACTTCATGATTTGTCCCTTTTATAAAAAAAATCTCACGAACACTCTTTTCCCACCATCGCGGCGCGACAGCAGGTGACCCGAATATGCGCCTGCGCAACCCTGAGAACGCTAGGGATAACCCACAGGGGGTGTCACGCTTGTGCCACGTGGGGTCAGGCAACGCGAAGTAACAAAGTTACAAAATGAGCGAGATTTTTTCCCCCGCAAATGCCTCGCACGTTAGGTCAGAGAACCGTTACGCAGGTACATGCCACGGCGTACTGGCCGAGGCCAAACCGACGGCTGCTCGCGATTGAAAAAATTTCCAGCCAATGTGAAAATTTAAGCAATCGGAGCGTGGGGGTCTGTCGTTGGTCAGCGGTCGTGCTTCAAGATACCCGCAAAGAATTGCGATAACGCCGCATAGGCATCCAGCGGCAACACGTGTGCCACATACTGATCGGGTCGCACCACGACCATGCAGCCGCGCGCGCGGTCAATACCGCGCATGTCGAAGATGTCCCCCACCCCTTTGTGGTCGACGCAAAACACTTTTTCATGGTCTTGTAAGCCCAATTTGCCAGTTTTAGGGCGCAGCAGGCTGGGCATCTTTTCGTAAGCCAATTGATCAAAGGTCTGCTGAAAAATCACCCGCACATCGATGACAGCGTCGATGTCTTCACCGGGCCGGGTGTGCCGCACAACAGGCGAGTCTGCCGCCGACGCCAACCAATCAGCCAGCTGGCGAACCGCCGAGCCCGGCTCACCGCTGTCGCCCCGACCAGCAAACACATACAGCCGCCAACGGGCATCAGCTTCGGCCACATGACCCAGCTGCATTTGCTTGGCATCGGCCAAGCGCACCACGGGCGCCGAATGGAAGCGGCGCCCAACCATCTCTCCGGTGGCCAACGCCTGGTGCGCATCGCCGGCAAACAGGTTGGATGCGTCGTAATGCACGGCATTGCCGCCGGTGAACTCCAAATTGTCTTTGAACTGGCGGATGATGCGGGGCTCTTCGCGCCCCTCACGCTCTGCCTGCGTGGTTGGCGCTGACATGACACGTGCCCATTTGTGATCGGTCTCAACCAAACGCTTGGCTTCGGTAAAACGCTCTTTTGAGTAGCTTCGAAGCAACTTTGCATCGGCACGGCCTTGTAGGACGTGCACCAACTTCCAACCCAAGTTGAAGGTGTCTTGCATGGACACGTTCATGCCCTGTCCCGCCTTGGGCGAGTGGGTATGGCAAGCGTCCCCGGCAGTGAAGACGCGGGGGTTGCGATCAACGCCCTCTGGCACATCATCGAACCTATCCGTGATGCTGTGCCCAATGTCATAAATCGACCACCAGACCACCTCTTTAACGTCGAACGAATAAGGGCTGATGATGCGATTGGCGGCCGCCAGCATATCCGCTTGGGACAGCTTGCGCTGCGCTGCCCGCTCGCCCACGTTGAGCTTATCGAGCTCAACATAGATGCGGAAAATATAGCCCCCCTCCCTCGGCAGGAGCAACAGATTGCCCTCGCTGGCTGAAGAGATCAAACACTTCTGACGAATATCTGGGAAATCTGTATTGGCCAGTAGGTCCATGACCCCCCACGCCTGGTTCGCCGCATCGCCGTGCAACTCACCGCCAATGGCTTTGCGAACGGCTGAGTGCGCCCCATCGCAACCGACAACGTAGTTGGCCCGAACCTGGCGGGTCGCACCCCAATTCAAGCCCGACGCGTCGCGCAGTGTGACCGTGACAGGATGGTCATCGGTATTCGGATCGACTTCGACGTTTAGGATCTCCCAGCCGTAGTCGGGTTCTAGCCGAGACGGTGCGTTTTTCATGACCTCCAAAAACAGCTCGTGCAAGCGCGCTTGGTTGATCAAAATGTGCGGCATCTCGGAGCTGTCATCGGCCACATCCTGCACACGCCCCACCCGCTTGATCTGCGTTGGATTGGCTGGGTCAGGCATCCAGAATGCCGTTTGATTCACCCAATAGGTCTCTCGTTTGACCTTGTCTGCGAAGCCAAAGGCTTGGAACATTTCCATTGATCGGGTGTTGATGCCATCCGCCTTGCCCTTGATGATGTTGCTGGGCATGCGCTCAACAATCAAGGTCTCGATCTCAGGGAATTGCGCCAACTGTGCAGCCAAGCACAAACCGGCCGGGCCGGTGCCCGCGATCAGCACATCAACGGTTGGGGGCAGCGGCTCATGGGGTCCGCGGTTGCGTCGATTGGGAGCGGCTTGTTTGATATCTGGATTGCCACCCCGAAAACCATCTTTGTAAAACTGCATCGACTACGCGCCCTGTGTACGGTGTTTATTGACGCCTCATCACATGCATGCATAAGGCTTATTTATGTCAATAGCATGTCATAATTGCACGATACATAAAAGCGCGTGCGAGCAATCAAACGTATATTGCGATAATGTATCACAAATCAACAACCATCAGTACACTGATAAAAATTATTCAGTCCACCAGTTGATGCAGGCTCAAAAACACATGGAAGAGCAAAACACACACCATATCGCCCGGATGGAGTTGGCAAATCGGCTGTTTTTCCGGCTTTATCAATGTGCCAACTTGATGCACAAAACGGGGGGCCGCGCTGTTGAAAGCGAAGGCTTAACGACGCAACAATGGGCGGTGTTGGGCGCCCTCTCGCTGCCAGACAAAGCCGGGGGCATCAGCATCAACGAGCTGGCGAATTACTTGAAGGTCAGCCGGCAGAACCTCACAGGCGTGCTTGGTCGGATGACGCGCGACGGACACATCTGCGCCACTGCAGACAAAAATGACCGCCGTGCCCGTTTGATACAAATGACGGACACCGGTCGACACGTTTGGGCCATGCAGGCGATGCCGAAAATTCATGCTTTTTACGACCAGGCGCTCGCAGATTTTTCGACCAACGACATCGCCCATACCCTGCATTACCTGCTGAAACTTTTGGACAATATGGATCGCTTGGATGGCACGTCAATCGAGGAGCCACTCGCAGACACGCCTTAACTGCAAGCCTCGCGGATGAACGCCGGGACAGGAATGACCTTGATCCGCCCCGACTGGTCGGGGTCTTTGATGCAAAACGCGCGCACCTCGGTTCCTTCGCACACAACGGTATCACCCCGTTTGACGACGTGGCGCTGGGTGAATGTTTTGTTTCGCCACTCAACAATGCTGGTGTGCACCTCAATGCTCTCGCCATACGTCGCCGGCTGGATCGCAATCACCAAAACAAACCGATACCGGATAAACCACTACCCTTGTCGTGAAACATTCCTGCGCAATACACGCCTGTTTTCAAATCCACATCAGTACGGCTGCACATCTCTGCCCAGCAGCCGCTGCCCCAACCACCCAAACGCCTGACCGACGTTAACCCCATACGCCATTTGCACCGCAGGCCGCTGAACCTCACCTGGTTTGAGCGGCGGACCGATGTCAAACGAAAAGACGTAATCGGGCTCTTGCCCCATGCGCAAGTCTGTGACAACCAAGTTGTCGCCATTGCGCTTAAGCTTCAGAAAACCGTCAGTAAAGCGAGCGAGGCGTTGGATGTGCGGGTGGTTGGCGTGCTGCTGCAGAAGCGACTCGCCCCGCTCGAACGCGTTGAAACGCACGGGCCGACCGCCATCAAGCAGCGCATAGTAGCCCTCGTGGAACTGGTCACCGTCAACAGCCACAACTCGCCACAGCATGGTTGTCAGCGGCGCGGGTGTCACAAAAACGTGTGCCGTTGGCAAATCGAGCGCTTCCAGCGATTGGCGCGCGTGCTGCAGCACCCAGGCCTGGGCGAGCACACTCCACGCCAAGTAAAACGTACTAAAACCCAAGGCCCAACGGTTGAAACGCAGACCCCTCGCCGCTTCCCGCATTCGCAACGCGGCAACCAAACCAAAGAGCAGCGGCAATGTATACAACGGATCAACGATGAACATACTCCCGAGCCCATATGCCTCGTCGGTGAACGGCTGCAAGACCTGTGTGCCGTAAATGGTCATGAGATCCAGCAGTGGATGCGTCACCAGCGCCAGGGCCAGTGCCGCGAACCACCATCGATACAACGGGCGTTCTCGGTGCGCGTCACTGACGACCCAGGCGAACGGGATGGCAAACAGCGTTAATAACAACAACGCGTGCGTCTCTGCACGATGACGCACCATATTCAAAACGGGGTCGCCGTGGTCCAGCAGAACATCCAGGTCTGGTAAGAGGCCAGCCACGCCACCCCAAAGTGCAGATTTCCAAACAGCGGTGCGCCGGCCCATGACAGCGACACCCACGGAGGCGCCCAACAGAATTTGCGTAACAGAGTCCATACGGCTCGACTGTACCCATCTACAAAGCGCCAGTCTGGCAACACATCGATTACCCGACAACCGCGCACAGGCGATCGCATGGGGCCCCGCAACAGACAGCCGGTCTGGTTAGCGGAACATGCGTCTAAAAGACGCCGTGTCTCTGTCAAATTGAGCCCGCAATGCGTCGATTTCAACGACCGCACTCGCTGTTAAGCGGGCATCTACGATCCCGTGATTCGCCAATTCGCGGAGCAACTCAAGCAAGTCGTCGAAGTCTGCAGTGACAAAGTAATGGTTGAAACTGATGACGGTTGCCGCTTGATCGACTTCAAAGCCTTTTGCTTTCGACAAAAGCGCATTGACCAGCCGCACCTGATAACCGACGAAAGACCTGAACGCAGGCAAATCCGAAAATCTGCTGGCAGACGCCGCGTACTTTCCAGCATAGAACTGATGGATATACGTCGGCACGGTGACCGCGCGTGGCTGGGTCGACATCATTTAGGTTGCATGCTCTGGTTGCAATGAGAAATTTCAGGCTGACATTGTAACCAACTTTACATATGCAAGCTTTCGCCGTATGACGACACCCGCCCGCGATTCAAGTTCGCCCAGAGCCACGCCGCTTTAAAATGATCATTTTTATACCCAACATCAAGGGGCAAGGTGCAAGACGCGGATTTTTGGAACGAATGCAGCAAGTCATCAACGCTTAAGCGAATCAGGGGTCCAAAATCGACTTGGATCGCCCCTAACGGCGAAACGGTGACGTTGCCCGTCGGCGTTGATCTGGTCTGGCGCCACGAACCAACAGGCGTCGTTGCCTTCAAAGCGTCCGCTGAAGTGGTTTTGCTGGATGGCGCGCCACGCCTTACCCAAATGACCGTGTCCTCCCCGGTTGGATTGGTGCCGCCGATGTTGCAAGCGGCATTTCGCTGGCAGTCGCCTTTGGATGTCGTAACGATTACAGTGCCGGCACTGCTAAAAGCTGGCGTCGATCCGTTCGCGTTCCCACTTCCGACCGACGGCTTTCCGCAAGCTGCGATGGCCGTCAATATCAACGACAAGACGCGCTTAAGCGATGCGTTCTTAGAGAGCGTCGTGAAGACTTACTTGGCGGGCGGTCGCGGGTACGCAAAAAACATCGCCGCAACCCACGGCGTGTCCCAACGCACCGTTGTGAGTTGGATTCAAAAGGCAAGGGAGCGGGGCATCCTGTCAAAAACGAAACCTGGCAGCCGCGGAGGCGAGTTAATGTCGCCCCAAACAACAAACAGGCGCCGCGCAACGCAAAAACCTGCATAGCGCATCCGCTGTAGCCAGCAAAGTTGATGGGCTGAGGTACATATTAATTTACAATATAATTAGTTTCTAATATTTGCTTTAGGGGAAGCCGAATGGACTCACTTGATGCACTGGTTTTGGCTCGCATGCAGTTTGCGGCCAACATCACATTCCATATTCTTTTTCCGACCATCAGCATCGCGCTGGGATGGTTCTTAATATTTTTCAAGGCAAGATTCCTCACGACTGGCCAAGCGCATTGGATGGCTGCTTACCAGTTTTGGATCAAAATTTTCGCCCTAACCTTCGCGATTGGTGCTGTAAGCGGCATCACCATGAGCTTTCAGTTCGGTACCAACTGGCCTGGATTCATGAACACCGTGGGTAACATTGCGGGCCCCCTTCTGGCCTACGAGGTTCTGACCGCCTTCTTCTTAGAAGCCACGATGTTGGGCATCATGCTCTTCGGACGGGGTCGCGTCAGTGAGTGGGTCCACACGTTGGCAACGGTATTGGTCGCTGTGGGTACAACGGCCTCCGCCTTTTGGATTTTGGCGCTCGACTCTTGGATGCAAACACCAACCGGATTCGAGATGATTGACGGTAAAGCGCACGTCATCAGCTGGTTTGACGTCATTTTCAACCCCTCATTCCCCTACCGGATGACCCACATGCTGTTGGCTTCGGGCTTGACTGTCGCCTTCTTGGTGGCGGGTCTGAGCGCTTATCGCTGGCTTAAAGGCGAGCGCTCTAGCGAGATACGCGCCACCATGCGCGTTGGGGTTTGGGTCGCCGCCGCGCTGATCCCCATTCAAATTTTGGTTGGCGACATGCATGGCCTCAACACCCTCGAACATCAGCCAGCGAAACTCGCCGCCATGGAAGGCATCTGGAAAACAGATAAGGGGGTTGGCGCCGTGTTGTTCGCCGTCCCAGATGCTGAGCAAAAAGTGAACCGCTACGAGCTGTCCATACCGAAGTTGGCATCGTTTTACCTGACGCACGACGCTAACGGCGAGGTGAAAGGCTTGGATGCCTTCGGTGACGACCATCCACCGGTCGGCCCCGTGTTTTGGGCGTTCCGGATCATGGTCGGCGTGGGTCTGCTGATGCTCGCGACCAGCTGGTGGTGCAGCGTTAAATTGCGGCGTGACGGTGAACCCCCAGCCTATATCGCCATCGGTTTGAGTCTGATGACCTTCTCGGGATGGTTCGCCGTTGTCCCAGGTTGGTATGTCACAGAAATTGGGCGTCAACCTTGGCTGGTGTACGGCGTTTTACGCACCGCCGATGCCGCATCGGGCGTTCCACCCAGCAACATCGCGGCTTCTTTGACCATTTACCTTTTGCTTTACGCGCTGCTGTTAGCGGCCTACGTCTCAACCGTGTTCTACCTTGCGAAAAAAAGCGCGAGCAATACGCAAGTTGATCTGAAGGAGCTGTCACATGCTTGAGATCGGCATCGAATTGGCCCGTCCGGGGGGCTGGCTTCCTGTGTTCTTCGCCTTGGTCATGGCCATCTCCATGATCGCTTACGTGATTTTGGACGGCTACGATTTGGGCGTCGGCATCTTGCTTCGTCAAACAGATGACCTCTCCGAGAAAGACGCAATGATTGCCAGTATTGGCCCCTTCTGGGACGCCAATGAGACCTGGTTGGTATTGGGTGTCGGTGTTCTATTGGTTGCATTCCCCTTGGCACACGGCACGATTTTGGGCGCGCTGTATTTACCGGTCGCGATCATGCTGGCCGCTCTTACGCTGCGCGGCGTCGCGTTCGATTTCCGCGTGAAAGCCAAGGCGCCCTACCGCCCCTGGTGGGACCGCGCGTTTTACACGGGCTCCCTCGTCGCGTCGTGGTCACAGGGTTTCATGCTGGGCCAACTCATCATTGGTTTTCAGAACACAACGGTTGGGAATGCTTTTAGTGCGGTGATAGGCGTCGCGCTGATCGCCGCCTATCGGCTGTTGGGAGCGAGCTGGCTGATCATGAAGACAGATGGTGCGCTACAGCAAAAAGCTGTTCAGTGGGCGAAGCGAAGCCTGTTGCTCACCGCTGTTGGCGTGGTTGCCATCTCGCTGGGTACGCCCTGGGCGAGTGAACGCATTTTCGAGAAATGGTTCAGCTTCCCGAATGTCGTGATGCTGTTCCCAATCCCGGTCATGACTGTGGTGCTCTTCTATGTCATCCATCGCAGCCTGAGCCGTCTGCCGCTGCGACTGAGTGAAGGTAACCAGTACGGCGTGGCTGTGCCATTCATGGCAACGCTTGGTATTTTTCTACTTTCATCATACGGTTTAGGCTACAGCCTGTTCCCGTGGCTCGTGATTGATCGGCTCAACTTTTGGCAAGCCGCCAGTTCAGTGGAGGCGCTCATGGTGATTTTCTATGGGGTCGTGGTTGTGTTCCCCATCATCATCGCGTACACCGCTTTTTCCTATCGCGTATTTTGGGGGAAATCAACGCCCCTCAAATATTAGCGATGACCGCGATCTAACGAGAGCGAGGGATCGCCACGCAATCACGCCATTTGGCGTGTCACAGATTTGTCATATTTTTCAGAAAGAATCTCGGCATCTAAACAACAAGATGCCGAGATATGAGCTTCAGATCTGACCGAACATCAGCCCTCACCACCCGTGAAATATCGTTCAAGATTGATGCCAACCATCACCCAAGACCAGCGGCAAATCCCACGCCTGAAAAATCGCTTTTCGTCACCTCGTGGGCACGAAACCTCGACGAAGTCCGCGAAGCGCAAGCACTGAGACAGGCTGTCTTCGGTGTCGAAATGGGTGCGACCCTTCGAACACTGGTGCCGGGACTCGTCGCCGATATCTTTGATGATTTTTGTGAACACCTGCTGGTACGAGAGGTCGCGACCAACACAGTAATCGGCACCTACCGTGTCCTGACTCCGACACAAGCCAAAAGGATCGGTGGCACGTATACCGATGAGGAATTTGATCTCACGCGCTTACGTGACTTGAGATCACAAATGGTGGAGGTCGGCAGAAGCTGCGTCCACCCCGCTTACCGAAACGGTGGCGTCATTCTTGCCCTCTGGAGAGCCCTCACACAGTTCATGCGCAGCAATGGGCTCCACATCATGATCGGTTGCGGGACGATCCCACTGCGCGTCACAGCGTTGCCAAACGAGCCGTTTGGTGGCCATATCGCTGCGAGCGTATGGGCGCACGTCGCGTCATCACACATGGCACCGATCGCACACCGTGTTATTCCGCGCACACCACTGCCCTTAGATAACTTTGAGGTCGATCCGTCCATACAGCCACCCGCGCTGATCAACGCATATTTAAGGATGGGGGCAAAAGTCATGGGGCCACCAGCTTGGGATGCCGACTTCAATGCGGCGGATTTACCTTTGATTCTCAATTTGAACGAACTGGCGCCCCGATATCGACGCTTATTTTCAAGCTGAGTCAAATATGACACCGCCTAAAAGAAAGAGCACCCAAGTTCCCAAATTGTTGGACCGCGACAGCAGTTTGGTCGCTTTCAACGCACGCGTATTGTCATGGGCATTTCGAAGTGACGTCCCATTGCTCGAACGACTGCGCTTCTTGTGTATCGTCTCATCCAACTTGGATGAGTTTTTTGAAGTCAGGATGGCGCCCCACCTTTCAGATTACCTCGGGGAGAGTAAGTCAAAGCCAGGCGAGGTATTCAGTTATGAATCCATTACAGAGCGTATTCAGAGCCTGGTCAGTGCGCAATACAGCTTGTACAACGACGACCTCATTCCAAGACTTAAAAAGCAAAATGTCCACCTCATAGGGCACAGCCAGCGAACGACATCACAACGCAAATGGATCGCCAACTATTTTCAAAAGGAAGTGCAGCCGCTGGTTATTCCGATTTCATTGGATCCCTCGCATCCATTTCCTCAAGTTGCCAGTAAGACCCTGAATTTCGTCGTTCGTCTTACGGGGTCAGATGCCTTCGGAAGGAGTAACGAGATAGCGATTGTCAAGGTTCCCAGAAGCCTGCCGCGTTTCATTGCAATCCCTGGCGCGAAAGGCCGAAAGGCGCTTAACTTTGTATCCATATCGAGCCTGATCCGCTCACACCTTGTCGACCTATTCCCGGGTCGAACGGTCACGGAATTTTCGCAGTTTCGGGTCACCCGACATTCAGACGTTGCGGTAGACGAAGAAGAGGTGAAAAATCTACGCACCGCCCTTCGCCAGAGCTTACAGCACCGCAGCTACGGTCGCCCAACGCGCCTTGAAGTATCTTCTGGCTGTTCAGATTTCTTGTGCAACACCTTACGCCAAGAATTCAACCTACCAGAGGGATCGCTTTACCGGGTACCTGGCCCCGTCAACCTCGTGCGCATGACGCAGTTGATCGACGCCCTCCCCTCGCCTCAGTTGTTTTTCCCAAAGTTTGTTCCAGGCCTTGCCAAACAGTTAAAAGTCGGTGAATCGTTGATCGAAAAGCTCCAAAGCGGGGATGTGTTGCTTCACCATCCATTTGAGGCATTTGACACCGTTCTCGACCTGCTACGCGAGGCCGTCGCCGATCCGAAGGTCCTCGCGATCAAGCAAACCGTGTATCGAGCGGGCGCTCACTCAGAACTCATTGCATTGCTCAAGGAGGCTGTCCGGCGTGGGAAAGAGGTGACCGTCGTTGTTGAGATTAAGGCGCGATTCGACGAGCAGACAAACATCCATTACAGCGAGCTACTTGAGGATGTGGGCGCCCAGGTTGTCTATGGCGTTGTCGGCCTCAAAACACACGCAAAACTGATGTTAATCACGCGTCGGGAAAGCACAGGACTCAAGCGCTACGCGCACCTGTCGACCGGTAACTACAACCCAGCAACGGCAAAGATCTACACAGACTGGGGCTTCATGACGGCGAGCGAAGCCATCACCGCTGATGTCGAACAAATTTTCGTACACCTCGCGAGCCAGCATAAGCTTCCGAAAATGAATAAGCTCTTGATGGCGCCTTTTATGCTGCAGGATGCTATCGTCAACCAAATTGAGCAGCTTGACCGCGATGCAAGTCGCGGCAAAAAGACGCGCATCGTCTGCAAAATGAACGCATTGACGGACGTACGAATTGCCCGAGCGCTCCTTTCGGCAGCCAAATCCGGCGTGGAAGTGGATTTGATCGTAAGGGGTGCCTGCATACTGCCAGCGTTTGAAAGTCAAGGCACTGGGCGCATTCGCGTGCGCTCCGTCATTGGACGATTCCTCGAACACACACGCGTGTTTTACTTTGAATCACAAGGGATTGATCAGCTTTGGCTTTCGAGCGCTGACTTTATGAGCCGAAACATGATTCGGCGGATTGAATTGGCATGGCCCATCGAAGATGCCAATCTCAAAGCGAGAATTCTCGAAGAAGGCCTTGGTCTGTATCTAAGGGACACTGAGAATGCGTGGGTCTTGCAACCAGATGGTCAGTATCAACAGATAAAAGTAACTGAGGACCCGCAGACGACTGGCGCGAGCAAGCGCATCACGTTCGATGCGCACAAGGCACTCATGCAGCAATACGGCGCCAATACCGCCATTAAGGCAAAGGCTTAGCCCGCTTTGCTGCCTGAGCGGCTGGCCTACGGGAGGCGGATGGGGCATCGCTTTCAATTGTCGGTTTGGTAGCCGCCTTTGTGACGGCTTTGGTGACCGGTTTGGTAACGGCTTTGCTGATGGATTTGCTGATGGCTTTGGGCGGTGCAACGGGCTTAACCGCAAGATCCTTTGCAGGTCGCCCCGTCTTTAAATTTGGGACCCGATTTATCGCAGTCATCAAAGCACGTATCGACAACGTGTCGAGCATGGCGATGCCGGCACGTATCAGTTCACTTTTTTTAACCTCATTGCCCGCGAGGCGAACTTTCTTTTTCAGCTGATCGATGATTTGATGCTCTTCCGCTGGCATCGTAAAGCTGTCGCGAACCAAGTTTTTCTCTTTTTTTCCAGATTTTGACATCATCTCTCCTAACGGTATAAACAATATAAACGGTTTATATCATTTTAAAGAAATAACGACAAGCACTACAGATCGCTCTCCAATGAGATGACTGCGCCATATCGCTGCCAGCTATCCACTTCATTTTCGATGAGCCAAATCGACTGCGGGTGCGCTTTCCGCCAAGCGGCTGGCAAGGTGAGGAAAAACTCATAATCACGCGCTTCAAATCGGACCCCCGTCATGTCAGGCTCGCGGCGGGCGTGACAAAAAATACAGGCAAGGCGGAGACAGAGAAGAATCGAACGGAAATGTTCATTCCCAATCTCCGTGGAAACGCGGCGAAGCTTACCTCGCTGACCAAGAACCAACACAGCAAGCCGATGAAACTCATCAACGGAAAATCCAGGGGCTTCGACATGATCAAGCAAATAGGCACCGTGCATGGGAGAGTCGGCATGCGAAATCAACGAGCCGAGCTCATGAAGCAACGACCCCCATTGCAGATCTAGGCGCATGAACGCAGGGATTTCACCTTTTGGATCGATAGAGTCAAGCAAAAAGAGTGACACGCGTTCAACGCGTCTTGCCTGCTCGGTATCGACGCGGAAACGCGCCATGAGATGCTTTACCGTTCGTGTTCGGATGTCTCCCACCGCCGTTTCGCGATTAACGATCTCCGCGAGGACGCCGTGCCGAAGTGCCCCCCTTGTTGGATGCAAAGAATCGATTTCAAATATATTCATCGCTGCATATAACGCGCTGATACCGCCAGCGATGACAGACTTTCTTTCATCCTTAAGGCCCTGCAAATTGATTTCGTCAAAATGTCGAGCTTTACACAATTGATTGATCAGCCAATGCAGATCATCACGGGTTATGCCGTCAGTCGCTAGCCCAGCCGCCTTGAGCATATTCGCAACAGCACCAACTGTTCCAGATGCACCATAAGCGGTGTCCCACTGTGATGCAGCAAAGCGCGCCACTGCCTCTTCAAAAATTGCCTCCGCAGCAACGATTGCATGGTCAAAATGCGTCCGATTGAGAATTCCGGCGGGAAAGTATTTGCCCGACCAGGACACGCTACCCACATTAAACGACGCAAGTGTCAGGGGCTTCTTTTCACTACCGATGATGATCTCGGTTGAACGGCCACCGATATCAATCACCAAACGCCTCTCTCGAAAATCGGGTAGCGCGGCTTGCACGCCCTGAAAAATAAGACGGGCTTCCTCTTGGCCAGCGATCACTTCAACATCGTGGCCCAATATTCTTTTTGCAGTTGAGATGAATACATCGCGGTTACTGGCCTCACGCAACGTCTGCGTCGCAACGACCCTCACCTGATGCGAATCGAAACCCCTTATGCGCTCGGCGAAACGTTCTAAGCAGGCCCACCCCCGCGCCATCGAATCAAGCGAGAGCGCCTTATCCTTTGACATTCCGCCACCCAAACGAACCGTTTCACGCAGGGAGTCAAGCGGCTCTATATGACCACCCACATATTTGGCAATTTCTAAACGAAAGCTGTTCGAGCCGAGATCGACGGCAGCTAGTTGTGACTCTTCTTGCATAGACCCTTTTTCATTGGATACGTACAGCGTAAATTCCGGCTACTTTAGTGTCGCATCATGACACTTTTATGACGATCGTCGACATGTGAAAAGCTGTCACAAAACTGCAATATTCCCCCCGTAAATTTCGCCTTGATCGTTGCGATCAAACTCTAACTTTCTTAAGGTGGTTTTATGAAATTGAAATTTGCAACAGCGCTAACTGGCGCGTTACTCAGCTCACTGGTCTCTGTCTCTGCAATGGCTCAAGACGCGACAGGTGCGGGCGCCTCATTCCCAGCACCGGTCTATGCAAAATGGGCTGAAGCCTATAAGGCAGCGACTGGCAAAGCGATCAACTACCAATCGATCGGTTCGTCCGGTGGCATCAAACAAATCAAAGCCAAAACCGTTGACTTTGGGGCAACAGATGATCCCATGAAGGGCGACGACGTGGAGGCTGCTGGTATGGTGCAGTTCCCGGCTGTCATGGGCGGCGTTGTTGCGGTGTATAACAACGAGAGTCTCGGCATACCCTCAGGAACGATCAAACTGAACGGTCCCGTTTTAGCCGACATTTTCATGGGAAAGATCAACAATTGGAATGACCCCAAGATTGCTGCACTGAACCCTGGCATCAAATTTCCGTATCAAACAATCACCGTTGCGCATCGCGCAGATGGCTCGGGAACGACAGCGGTCTTTACCGACTATTTATCTGAGGTCTCAAAGGATTTTAAAGATACCGTCGGTGCCGGCAAAGCCGTGAAATGGCCAGCTGCTGCCTCGGTGGGCGGCAAAGGCAACGCCGGCGTTGCTGCCAATGTCCAGAAGATCAAAGGCGCGATTGGCTATGTCGAATACGCGTATGCCAAGCAAAACAAATTGCCAGTAACCTTATTGGCAAACCGTGATGGCCAATTCGTTTCACCATCGGCAGAGACCTTCGCTGCAGCGGCTGCCGGCGCCGATTGGGCGAAA
>JALQVQ010000173.1 GCA_023260315.1 Burkholderiaceae bacterium | reverse complement strand
ATACCCGCTACATGGTGATACCCAAACGACCGGCCAACACGGCTGGCTTGAGTGAGGCGGCGCTTGCCGCCTTGGTCAGCAAAGACGC
Organism: Burkholderiaceae bacterium; assembly: GCA_023260315.1. Lineage (GTDB taxonomy): Bacteria > Pseudomonadota > Gammaproteobacteria > Burkholderiales > Burkholderiaceae_C > RS62. Next base: position 1,592 of record JALQVQ010000173.1, on the reverse strand, counting down.
CATGTTTGGCGTCGCCGCTATCTAGGAGATACCCATGGATGGGATGCACGATTTAGGCGGAAAGCAGGGCTTTGGGCCGGTGCGCTTTGTTCGCAATGCGCCTGTTTTTCATGCGGATTGGGAGATTCGCGCCAACGCCATGTACCCCCTGGCTGTATCGGTTGGGCTGATTAACATGGATGAGTACCGCTATGCGATTGAGCGCATGGCGCCTCGTCACTACGTTGCCGCCACCTACTACGAGCGCTCGTTAACCAGTGTGGCGACTTTGATGGTGGAGAAGGGGTGGGTCACGACGGGCGATTTGGCGTTGAATGCTGGCGGCTCTTTCCCCCTTGCAGCGCCTGGGGTGGCTGGCCGTTCTAATGTGGATGGCGCGCAGGATTACAAGGTTGGTGACCGCGTGAGGGTCCGGGACGATTGGGTTTCTGGACACGTTCGCTTGCCAGCCTATGTTCGTGGCAAGAGCGGCGAAGTTGTGGGATGCTCACCGCCGTATCCATTTCCTGACGCTCACGCGCACGGCATCGAAGCAGCGCCCGAGCCCACATTTGATGTCAGATTTCGCGCCGAGGATTTGTGGCCGGATTCGTCGGATGCCGCATATGTCCACGTGGCTATATTTCGGAGCTACTTACGGCCTGAGGGCTGACCGATCTGAGCGCAACATTCAGCGTTTCCGGTTGCCGACCAGGGCGGTCTGAATCAAACCCAGTCCCTTGCAGTCGACTGGCTCGGGACGCCAATCTAATTCAAAGTGGCCTTTCAGTAATTCCACCGTCGTGGGTGACGCTTGGACTCTGCCCGGGGGTGATGTTGATTCCATCCGGCTGGCGGTATTGACCGTGTTTCCCCAAAGGTCGTACGAGAACTTTGTGTAGCCGATGACGCCCGCGACAACCGGCCCGGAGTTAAGGCCGATACGGAGGTCAAGTGCCTTCCCGCGTTGCTGGTTAAACGCATGCAGGTCCTCAAACATGCCTAAGGCCATATCCGCACAAATCTCGGCGTGGTCAGCCCTCGGTATGGGAAGCCCACCAACCGCCATGTATGCATCGCCAATGGTTTTTATCTTCTCGAGTCCGAGTGATTCGGCGCGCTTATCGAACCGTGTGAACAAGTCGTTGAGGAGGTTGACTAAATCGGCAGCGGGTATCTCAGCAGACATTTTGGTAAAACCAACGATATCGCTGAAAAGGACGGTCGCCTCAGGGTAGTGACCCGCGATGTTCTTTTCTCCCCGCTTGAGGCGCTCGGCGATTGATCGCGGCAAGATGTTCAGTAACAGTTGCTCGGTTTTCATCTGCGCCACCTCGAGTCGCTGCTTCTCTGCTTCGAGTTGTTGCCGTTGTTGGGTTTCGAGGTCTTTGAGCCGTTTTTTTTCTAGCGATGAAAATATCCGGGCCTTTAACAGGACGGGGTCAAAGGGCTTTGGAAGGTAGTCCTCCGCCCCCAGTTCGATGCAGGCGATGGTCTTTTCGATTTGGTCGGCGCCCGACACCACAATCACTGGAAAGGGGGGACGCTCATTCATGTTAGACATGGCCTTGAGTACCTCAAGGCCGTCGAGTTCGGGCATTTCCATGTCTAAC
>JALQVQ010000119.1 GCA_023260315.1 Burkholderiaceae bacterium | reverse complement strand
CGTGACCACCCTGGTGAGTGCGATGGGAATCGATACGGCGAGCGATAAATTTGAATCGCAAGGCTTTATATTCGCCGGTTTTTTACCAACAAAGGGACACGCACGACAGACGGCCTTGATGGGACTTGCCCAGGCGCAGCGCGCGGTTATCTTGCTGGAAGCCCCGCACCGGCTTGACGCATTGGCCAACGCACTGGTGGAGTGGGGCCCACGCCCCCTCACAGTGGGGCGCGAACTGACCAAGCAGTTTGAGACCGTGGCATTGCTGACATGCGATACGTTTAGCGAGTGGCTGTCGGCCGACAGCAATCGCCTTCGTGGCGAGTACGTGATCGGCATCCACCCGCCACCGGCAGCTGCGGCAAAGACAGGCGATGATTTGTCGAGCGAGGCGCGTCGGGTTTTATCGTTGTTGCTCGATGTCTTACCCGTGAAGACGGCATCACAAATCGCAAGTCAAATTACGGGCGACAGCAAGAACAAGCTTTACGCCGCAGCCCTCGAGCTCAAGAAAGAGGCCCTCTGATTTCAGGGCTCAGTGGTCTTGCGGCGGCTTGATCCGAGTCGCACTGATGTCCTCAACATCAACCACATCGTCGGCCGCACGCCGCGGTGATGAACCGTCAGCGCGGGTCTCCGTCCGGGTACGGCCCCCCTGGCTCGCGCGCCAGACAGCATCTTGGGTTTGTCGAAAGCGACTCCAAACCATCGTCACGGGATGCCGCTTGCCCGTGATCAACGACCACAACAAACTCAAGGCCAGCGCGGTGATAGCGAGCAGCATCAACCCGGCAACAAAGACCAGCCCTGTCAGCATCAGTACGATGCGAAACAGAGCACCAATCAATCGATTTATAAATTCCATACCGCTTACTTGAGGGTTATCCTGCGCGTTTCAAGCACTGACCGAGCGAACCGATGTCTTGCCATCTCGACCCGCATAGCGCGCCAAGGCATCCAACTCAACAATGGTGACCTGCGCGCGCGGGTTGGCATAAACCCGCTGTGCCAGCCATTCACATTCGGCCTCCAAAGCCGCCTCGCTGCCCAAGCGCGTGTGCCATACGCGGGCGCCGGCGTCCCAGCGATAGCCGCGCAGCTTGAGGTAATCCTTCGCATCAAACGGCGCACCAGTGGCTTGCAATAGATACTGCGGTTGCACCAACGCGGCCAGAAGATGCTGCCAGCCCGTTTGCCCGCTGTCGCCAATGCTTTGGCCCAACACGGCCAGCAACGCGTGACAGTCCATGTCCGCGCGGTGGGCATCATAAAACCACCCGAAATGAGCAGCCAATGTCTCTAATTTGGCTGAGCCATAGCCCAACTGTTTCCAGCTGATATCAGCAAACGAACAGGCCCAAGGGAGCGACGCAAAGAGGGGCAAGCGCTGCTCAACAAATGGCCGATCGAAGGCGGCGTTGTGGGCCACGACCCAATCAACACCCTTCATGATTTGGTTGATCGCGAGTAAATCGAGCCGCTGTCCCGCCACCATGTCGTCCGTGATGCCAGTGAGCGCCTGTATTTCCGCTGGAATGGGGCGTTGGGGGTCATCAAAACCATCGAATACCTGGACCTCACCGACTGGTAACCCCGTTGCAGTGTCAATGTCCACCACCACCAACGCCAACTCGATGATGGCATCAGACAAAACGCTCAACCCGGTGGTCTCGGTATCTAAAATCGCAACCCGCTTGACCGCACCCACAGGGGCGCTTGGAAACTGCAAGGTGGGCTTTAAACGTCGAATGACTTTGTAGTCGTCATGGGCGTCCAACGTTGTCGCGATGGCCTCGTAGTCGGTTTGCTCAGTGGCCAGCGCGCGTATCGCTTTTGGGTGTGTGGCCTTTTGGGCTGGACCGCGATTTGCAACAGGCTCTTTTTTCTTGGGCGCAACGGCTGGTAATGGCGGCAAGCCTAAGTCGAGCCCGAGTTGGTCAGCAGCCGCTGACGGGTTGGTTAAAGCCGGCATGTGCTTCACACCTCCTGCCCAGTTGGGGCGTCCGATACCCAGGCAAACCGGGGAACCGTCTGACCGTCAACGACGACCGTTTCACAAAACATCGCATGGGGGCGCACCCACAGGCCATGCGCACCGTAAAGTGCTCGATACAAAACCAGAGGGGCCAGATCCTCACTGTGCCTCACCACACCCTGTACTGAATACCGCCCGCCTTTGTAGTGGCGATAAATGCCGGGTCGGATATCTGGCAGTGGTGCCAAGTCTGAATCGGTGGGTACAGCGGCGATTGGATTTTTAACAGGAGAGGACATGAGCGCAGTTTAATGGCATGCGATTCATAATGGGCAATCAACACGCTGTAAGTCATGAAAGACCGCTGATGCAACACCCTGTGAATTCATTTTTAGCTGCGCTGAAAGCCGATCAGCCGCAAATTGGTTTTTGGCTCGCACTTGCGAGCGATCACGCCGCAGAGGCGGTGGCCGCCGTTGGCTTCGACTGGCTGTTAATCGACGGCGAGCACGGCCCAAACAACCTTCAAACGTCGCTGCATCAAATGCGCGCGATCGCCCCTTACAAAAGCCATGCGGTTGCGCGGTTGGTCAATGATGACACGGCTCTGATCAAACAGTATCTGGACGTCGGGTTTCAATCATTGCTGATCCCCATGGTTGATACAGCAGCTCAGGCCGCGCGCATCGTGGCCGCCATGCACTACCCGCCGACAGGCATACGCGGCGATGGTGCGGCGATCGCCCGTGCCTCTCGTTGGAACCAGATACCGAACTACATGGCGGATGCCGCCAGTCAGCTTTGCCTTTTGGTGCAAGCCGAGACGGTTACCGCCATGTCCAACTTGGATGAGATTACAGCGACGCCTGGCGTAGCAGGTGTCTTTTTTGGCCCCGCAGACTTGAGCGCGTCAATGGGACACCCTGGCAACCCCGATCATCCCGACGTGCAGGCCGCCATCATCGACGGCATCAAACGGGTTCGGCAAGCGGGAAAAGCCGCTGGCATCATCGCGACACAGCCCGACAAAGCACGCACCTATCTTGCGGCAGGCGCTCGCTTTGTCGCGGTCGGTGTCGACACCATCGCGTTGGTCCAAACGGCCCAGAAACTCTGCACCGAATTCAAAGCACGCTAGCGAACGGTTTTGGCCCACGCCTCGTAACGCGCCGTTGTCTCGGCATTCGGCGGGTAGAGCCCGGGTAAGGGCACACCAGCGTCCACTTGGGTCATGATCCAGCCCTCAAGCCGCTCTTGTTCTACCGCAGCCTCGCAAACGGCCTCAAGCAGGTCTGCGGGAATCAACACGGCGCCATCGGCGTCCAGAACCACGACATCGTTCGGCATCACGGCAACACCGCCACAGCCAATCGGCTCTTGCCAAGCGACGAATGTCAGCGACGCAACAGAAGCAGGCGACGCTGTGCCTTGCGACCATACGGGTAAGTTGGTTTTACTCACCCCCTCGATATCGCGAACCACGCCGTCTGTGACCAAAGCGCCAACCCCGCGCTTTTGCATGCGCGCACACAAAATATCGCCAAAAATACCGGCATCGGTCACACCCATGGCATCGACAACCGCAACACATCCCGCTGGCATCGCCTCAATCGCTGCGCGTGTCGAGATGGGTGACCCCCATGAAGCGGGCGTCGCGAGGTCCTCGCGTGCGGGCACAAACCGCAAGGTGAATGCGCGCCCGACAATGCGTGGCGTATCCGCGCGCATCGCTTTGGCCCCGCGCATCCACACGTTGCGTAAGCCTTTTTTTAGCAACACGGTTGTGAGCGTGGCCGTGGTAACGCCTTGCAGCGTTTTGACCCACTTTGGGTCAAGTGGTTGGGGTTCGACGCCCATATGATTCCCCTTTTCTGTTTATGAAGTGGTGATAAGGTTAGGGCTTGGCGCGAAAGAGTTCAAGCGCCAAAGCGACAAAATTTGCGACCTTTGCCGCCAGCTACACTGCTTAGATGTACGCTTTGCTCGACGCCATCATCACTGCCGATATTGACCCCAACAGCCTTGAGGCGAAGTCGATGCGCATGTGAACGTCAAGTGCGGTGAAGGCGTAGTCACTGCCGCTGGCTGTGGGCACGGCGCGCTTTGCGGCGGAGGAGAGCATATAGCGGCGCTCGTCGTAGCGCAGGCCGAAGCTGACGC